>NZ_JBEXDT010000011.1:0-115397 GCF_040605905.1 Nonomuraea sp. NPDC005501
GCGCAGCGGCGCGCGGTGGGCGACGACCGGCCGCAGGGCGGCGAACCCGACGGCCGCGGCGAGCACCAGCGCCGGCCCGGCGTGGACGACGAACGTGGCGGGTCCGGGCACCAGCCACGACAGGGCGTACCCGGCGACGGCGGCCGGCACGGCGGCGAGCGCCACCGGCCCCGCCCCGGCGAAGGCCAGCTGTGGCAGGGACGCGCCGCGCGCCCGGGCGAGCGCCAGCGCCGGGTCGGCCCGTTCGGACAGCAGCCGCACGCCCAGCACGATCACGCCGGCGGATACGGCCAGCAACCCGCCGAGCACGAGGACCATCACGGTCCGCGCGGTGCCCTGCGCGGTGAGGAAGCCGTCGAGCAGCCCGGGCAGCCCGGTCACCAGCCGGTAGCGGCCGGAGGCCGGCGCCTCCACCGACACCGTCCGCTCGTAGTCGGCGACGGCGTCCTTCACCTCGGCGGCGCCGAGCGAGGTGGGCGCGGCCGGGTCCAGGCCGAGCACCCAGGTGTAGACGAGGTTGCGGTCGTCGCCGTTCAGCCGTGTCAGGCCGGCCTCGGAGATGAGGGCCGTGGCGCGCCGCTCCAGGTCGGTCTTGCCGGGTGGTTGCGTCTCGGTGACCCGCAGGACGTCGGCGTGGTGGGTCCAGTAGCGGTCGGCCGGGTCGTACGCGGCGAACACGCCCACGACCTTGACGGCCGCGTAGTCGCTCTCGCCGAGGATCCGCGTGGCGCCGATCTCCAGCCCCATCTTGGCGCGGGCGTCCTCGGAGACGCCGACCTCGAACACGGGAATGCTCTCCCGCTCGTACGTCATGGAGGCCGGCGCGCCGGGCCGCCTGCCCTCGACCCAGCGCACCCGCCGGTCGGCGTCGGACAGCCAGCCGAGGTTGAGGTACCGCATGCCGCCGGTGCCGTGGACCGGCGTGTCGTACGTCGTGGCGCTGGCGTGGCTGGTGCCCCGGCCGGGCGGCAGCACGAGCGGCCGGAGCGGCGCGGGCAGGAGCGAGCGCAGCCGCTCCTCGCCGGCGGCGAACTGGGCGGGCTCGCGCAGGGTCGCCTCCGCCGAGGCCGGCTCCACCTGCGCGAGGAGGTCGGTCTGCAACGCCGCCGCGTCGCTCAGGGACGCGTGCAGGGCGTCGTCGAGGGACGCCTGGACGGCCCGCGGCAGCCCGCCGACCAGCAGGCAGGCGCTCAGCGTGAGCACGGCCAGCAGCGTCACAGGGCCGAGATGGACGCGCGCCGGCACCAAGGACTTCACTGGAGCTCCCCCAGGCGGGCCCCGCGCCCGCGCACCGCGCGCGCGAGCCCGGCGACGATGGCGAACAGCAGGGCCGTCACCAGCGCCAGCATGCCGGCGATGGCGGCCCAGGGAACGTCGAGCACCACGTCCGGCGTGACGGCCGACGCCTGCCCGGTGAGCACGACGTGCGGCACGACGAGAACGTTCATGACGGCGGCGAGCGCGGTGCCCGCCACCAGCGACAGGCCGACGACGAACGCCTGCTCCACGGCCAGCAGCCCGAGCACCTGCCGCGAGCCGACCCCCAGCGCTCGCAGCACGGCGAACTCCGCGGCCCGCTCCCTGACCGCGACCGTGGCGTTGACCAGGAACCCGAGCACCGCGAACACCAGCGCCGCCACGAATCCGAGGATCAACGCCCCCTGCAGGCCGCCGGCGAGCGGGTCGTCGCGCAACGCGGTGGTCAGCTCGCGCCGGTCGACCGCGGTCACGTCCCACTCGGGCCGGCGGTCGAGGGCGGCGCAGGCGGGCGCGGTGTCGCCGTCGCGCACGGCCAGCCACCATTCGGTCGCGGGCCGCGGCTGCTGCCCGGCCGCCAGGGCGCGGGACTGGAGCGCCGCCCAGTCGGCGAGAACGGCCTGCTGGTCGCCGGCCGTCGTGGGCATCCGCTCGACGATGCCGGCCACCTCCACCTCGACGACGTCCCGGTCCAGCGTGACGCGCCCCCTCTGCCCGGCCCGCAGCTCGAGCGACTCGGCGAGCCCGGTCGTGAGCACCACGGGCAGCGGCCCGGCGGCCGGGACCGCGCCCGGCGTGAAGACGGCCGGCCGGATCCCGGTGGCCTCCAGCGGCCCGGAGCCGCCCGGCACGGCGAGTGGCCGGCCGCCGGCGCTCAGGCCGGTCAGCGTCACCTCGGCCCGGCCCTCCGCGACCGGCCCGGCGGTGACGCCGCGGATCCGCAGCGGGTAGGCGATCTTCCCGCCCCGCCCGGCCAGGCCGCTCAGGTCCGCCTCGAAGCGGTTGTCGCCGGCGCGCAGGGCGCCCAGGGGGAGGTCGCGCCACATGCCGAGCGCGTCGGAGACGGTCAGCCGCAGCGGCGCCGCGCCGTCCGAACGGACCTCGACCGTGAGTGTGGCGGGCCGGCCGGGGACCTCCAGGCCACCGGAGCCCGGCCCGGCGGGGCGCAGCGCGCGGGACAGCTCGCCCGTGTCCCGGTCCGACAGGTCCGGGCGCAGCCTGAACAGCTCGGCCAGCCGCGTGGCGTCGAGGCCGAGCAGCACGGCGTCGCCGCCGCCGAACTCGGCCTGTCCCCGGAACGCCGGGGAGATCGCCGTGACGCCCGGCAGCGCGGCGAAGGCCGTGCCCCGCCCGAGGGCTCCCAGCTCCGGCCCGTCGGGAGGCCCGGAGAGCCGCAGGTCGGCACCGGCCCGGTGGTCCGCCTGGTCCTGCTGCGAGGTCCGCCAGGTGGCGGCTGTGGCCATCGACATGATCCCGATCGCGATGGCCATGGTCAGCAGCAGCGCGGGCCCGGAGTACCGCAGCGGGCGCCTGCTGACCTGCCAGGCACCGAGCGCGGGGGCGAGCGCCCGGCGGCGCGCCGTCAGCCGCTCGGCGAGCCGGGACACGCGCGGCACCAGCCGCAGGCCCAGCATGCCGCCGGTGAGCAGCGCCAGCGCGGGCCCGGAGACGATCAGCGGGTCGACGCCCAGCTCGCCGGTGGCCGTGGCGGTGACGGGCGAGCCGTACCGGCGTAGCTGCCAGATGGCCAGCACGGCGACCACGAGCAGCGCCACGTCGGCGCCCGCCCGCTCGACCAGGCCGCGCCCGACCCCGCGCCCGCGCGTCGCCTGCTCCTCGACGTACGTACGGCGGGCGCCCGCGAGCGCCGGCAGCACGAGCAGCCCGGCCGAGGCCAGCGCCACACCCGTGGACACCAGGAACGTGCCCGGCCCGGCCTGCGGCGTCAGCCGCACGCCCGAGGCCGCGATCCACGGCAGCGACCCGATCAGCGACAGCAGGGGCGGCCCGAGGAACGGCGCGACCGCCGCGCACGGCAACGCCACCAGCAGCGCCTCGCCGGCCGCCAGCGCGGCCAGCCGGGACGTGCCCGCGCCGCGCGAGCGCAGCAGAGCGACCTCCATCCGGCGGTGGTCGGCGAGCAGCCGCGCGGTGAGCATGAGCGCGTACGCGGCCAGCAGCAGAAGCTGGAGCACCGGGATGAGCATGGTGGAGCGGGCCACCAGCGCGGCCGTGCCGAGCTGGGACAGCAGCTCCGGCAGGCGGCTGGTGGCGGTGCAGGACCGGCAGCCGGCGTCCTGGAGGGACTGGCGCAGCCCGGCCACCCGGCCGGCGAAGGGCCGCAGCGCCTCCGGGGTGAGGCCGCGCAGGTCGGGGACGGCGGTCCAGGTGGCGTTGACGCTGGTGGCGAAGCGGGCGAGGAACGTCTCACGGGCCACCATCACCGGCCCGTACGTGGTGAACTGGCCGGTCTCCACGCCCCGGCTGAGCAGCTGCTCGCCGGCCCAGCGGTCGCCGAACGGGTCGTCGAGCTGGAAGACGCCGGTGAGCCGTACCCGTACCGGCCGGTGGTCGAGGCGGCCCTCGGTGGTGAACTCCTGCCCGGCCTTCCAACCGGCCGCCGACGCCGCGGACAGGGACACCGCCGCCTCGACCTGGCCGGCCCCGTCCGGCGCGGGCCGTGGCCAGGAGCCCGACACGAGCCTGGCGTGCCGGTCGAGGCCGTCGTGGGTGCCGAACCTGAGCAGGCCGGGCTGCTTGCGGCGCTCCTGGCCGGGCAGCACGTACGAGTCGGAGCGGATGCTGGTGGTGATCGTGACAGGGGTGCCGGTGTACGCGGCGCCGGTCCGCTCACGCACGACCTTGTCCAGCCGGGGGAACGTCTCGGCCGTCACGGGGGTGGAGACGGCCGCGGCCACCTGGCCCAGCGGGGCGGTCTCCATCGCGCGCCGCAGGCCCGCCTCGGCCGTGGACGTGGCGTACATGGTGAGCGACACCAGCGTGGTCGTCGCCAGCAGGATCGACCCGAACGCCACCAGCAGCAGCAACGGCTCGCTGAGCGCGCGCCTGACCACCCACGGCCCCCGCACGGTGCTCCCTTCCGCCGTCCTGTGTGAACTCTGGGGACTCACCGGGACGAGGGCAAGGGATCTTGGCAACGGTGACGCAGCCGATACGGTGCGGCGACGCCGATGTGATATCGAAACTGTGACACGGAACGGCTGGACATCGCCGTTATCGGCGGATATGGGGTGGGGAACTGCAAACGCCGCACTTCACAGGTGAAGTGCGGCGCTCGAAGAACCAGGTTACTTGGCGGCCAGCGCGGCGGCCTGCTTGGCGATCGCCGACTTGCGGTTGGCGGCCTGGTTCTTGTGGATGACGCCCTTGCTGACGGCCTTGTCCAGCTGACGGGCGGCGATGCGCTGCGCCGCGGCGGCCTGCTCGAGGTCGCCCTGCTCGGCGGCCTCACGGAACTTGCGAACGGCCGTCTTCAGGGACGACTTGACCGCCTTGTTGCGCAGGCGGGCCTTCTCGTTCTGCTTGTTGCGCTTGATCTGGGACTTGATGTTCGCCACGAAGAAGCCTCGAAGAAAGTCTGGGTGATGGATGGGGCGCGCGGGCTCGAGAGAGGGCGCGCCACACGCAGTTGTACAGGATACCAATAACCCAGGCGGCTGCTCAAATCAACGACCTGGGTGTGCTCCGTCAAACGAGCCACTGTGCAGCGTACTCCCTCCAGTCCTCCTCTGTCGCCGCGAAGTCCACGTACAGCGCGAGGCCGAAATTCCGGCGAGGGCCGTGCTCCGACAGCGCCAGCTTGGCGGCGCGCGCCGCGTCCGCCACGCTCTCCGCGGCGTCGCTCCAGGAGACGCCGTGGTCGTGGTACGCGGGGGCGCCGATCAGCAGGTGGGTCCGCTCCGGGACCAGGCCGAGGGCCAGCTCGGCCTGGCGCGCGACGAATCCGCCGTAGAGCGACCCGGACGGCATGCCGGTGTCGTACGTCATGACCGCCACCTGGTCCACGCGCTCCGCGACCCGCCGGAAGTAGTCCTGCGACCAGTACTTGTCGTGGGAGATCGCCGCGCGGGCGGTCAGGCGCAGGAGCGGGTACGGCTCGACCTGCGGGGTCGAGGTGGACAGCAGCCTGGTGAGGGGCCTGGTCCGCGCCAGCAGGTCGAGGAACTCCTCGTCGCCGCTGCCGATGGGCTCGAAGTTGTAGTGGACGCCGTCGTATCCGGCCGCGACCACGTCCCGGACGCCGTCGAGCACGTTGGCCCGGGACTCGGCGTCGTCGAGGTCGAGGGTGCCGTCGACCTTCTGGCCGAGCCAGGCGGAGACGCGGACGCCGGGCAGGGCCTCGCGCACCCATGCCAGGAAGTCACGGGCGGCGGGGTACTTGGCGGGGTCCAAGCGGCCGTCGGCCGCGAACGGACCGGAATGGACGTACACGTCCTTGATGCCCGTGCCGCGCAGCCGTACCGCCAGATTCTGTACATCCTGCCGCGTACGGCGGCCGTCCACCCACATGTGGCCCAGCCAGAGGGCGTCGTTGCCCGTGCTCTTCGCCCAGCCTGCCGGAGCGCCGGTAAACTGGACACGGAACGCGGCGGCCAGGAGGCCGACCAGCGCGACCACGACGACCAAGGCAAGCGCGAGCAGGCGCAGGCCGCGGCGGATGACGGTTCGGGGGATCACCCGGGCATGTCACCATGAAAGACGCTTGACCTCAACCCTGTCGAAACGGACTTCGGTGCGCACTCAGCCTGGCCAGACCGACCCCGCGTTGATCCGCAACTTCTGCATCATCGCGCACATCGACCACGGCAAGTCCACCCTTGCCGACCGGATGTTGCAGATCACCGGCGTGGTGGACGACCGCTCCATGCGCGCGCAGTACCTCGACCGGATGGACATCGAGCGCGAACGCGGCATCACGATCAAATCCCAGGCCGTCCGGCTGCCGTGGGACGGTCACGTGCTCAACATGATCGACACGCCCGGCCACGTCGACTTCACCTACGAGGTGTCGCGCTCCCTCCAGGCGTGCGAGGGCGCGGTCCTGCTGGTCGACGCCGCCCAGGGCATCGAGGCCCAGACCCTGGCCAACCTCTACCTGGCCATGAACGCCGACCTGCACATCATCCCGGTGCTCAACAAGATCGACCTGCCCGCCGCGCAGCCCGAGAAGTTCGCCGAGGAGCTCGCCGGCCTCATCGGCTGCGAGCCCTCCGACGTGCTGCGCGTGTCCGGCAAGACCGGTGCGGGCGTGCGCGAGCTGCTCGACCACGTGGTCGCCTCCGTGCCGGCGCCGGTGGGCGACGCCGACGCCGCCGCCCGCGCGCTGATCTTCGACTCGGTGTACGACACCTACCGGGGCGTCGTCACGTACGTCCGGGTGATCGACGGCCACCTGAGCAAGCGCGAGCGCATCCTCATGATGTCCACCGCCGCCACCCACGAGACGCTGGAGATCGGCGTCATCTCGCCCGAGCCCAAGCCCGCCGAGCGCGGACTGGGCGTCGGCGAGGTGGGCTACCTCATCACCGGCGTGAAGGACGTCCGCCAGTCACGTGTCGGCGACACCGTCACCTCCTCGGCCAACCCGGCCGGCGAGATGCTGGCCGGCTACGAGCACCCCAAGCCCATGGTCTTCTCGGGCCTGTACCCGATCGACGGCGACGAGTACCCCGAGCTGCGCGAGGCGCTCGACAAGCTCCAGCTCAACGACGCCGCGCTGGTCTACGAGCCGGAGACGTCGGCCGCGCTCGGCTTCGGCTTCCGCGTCGGCTTCCTTGGCCTGCTGCACATGGAGATCGTGCGTGAGCGGCTGGAGCGCGAGTTCGGCCTGTCGCTGATCTCGACCGCCCCCAACGTCGTCTACCGCGTGGTCATGGAGGACGGCAGCGAGCTCACGGTCACCAACCCGTCGGAGTTCCCCACCGGCGGCAAGATCTCGCAGGTCTTCGAGCCGGTCACCAAGTCCACGATCCTCGCGCCGTCCGAGTTCATCGGCGCGATCATGGAGATCTGCCAGGGCCGTCGCGGGCAGCTCAAGGGCATGGACTACCTGTCGGAGGACCGTGTCGAGATCCGCTACACGCTGCCGCTCGGCGAGATCATCTTCGACTTCTTCGACCAGCTCAAGTCCCGCACCCGCGGCTACGCCTCGCTCGACTACGAGCCCGCCGGCGAGGAGGAGGCCGACCTGGTCAAGGTCGACATCCTGCTGCAGGGCGAGCCGGTCGACGCCTTCAGCGCGATCGTGCACAAGGACAAGGCGTACGCCTACGGGGTCGACATGGCCAAGAAGCTGCGCGAGCTGATCCCGAGGCAGCAGTTCGAGGTGCCCATCCAGGCGGCCATCGGCGCCCGCGTCATCGCCCGCGAGAACATCCGCGCCATCCGCAAGGACGTCCTCGCCAAGTGCTACGGCGGCGACATCTCCCGCAAGCGCAAGCTGCTGGAGAAGCAGAAGGAGGGCAAGAAGCGCATGAAGATGGTCGGCCGCGTGGAGGTTCCGCAGGAGGCGTTCGTCGCCGCCCTGTCGACCGACTCCAGCGCCGACAAGTCCAAGCGCTGACCCTCGCCCGCGTCCAGCCATCGTCCGACCATCGCCGCGCCCGGTTCCCCGGGCGCGGCTCTCCACCGCTTCTCAGCTGATCGTCGGCTTCCGCGCCCTCAGCAGGTAGGTCGCGAGCATCAGCGGACCCGCCACGGCCTGCGCCACCAGCAACATGGCCAGGCCGTCCGGCGGGGCCAGGAGCGCGACGACGGCCGGCAGGCAGCCGGCCAAGGCGACGTCGACGCCGGTCAGCGCCCAGAGCAGCGGGCCCGTGGGGATGGCGCCGCCCGGGGTGTCGATGACCGGCATGGAGTGGTCGATGGGCCGCCTGCGTGCCATCCGGAGCGCCCCGGCGGCCACGGCGGGCGCGACTGCCGGGCCGAACGCCCACCACGCCCCGGCGGGCAACGCGCCCACCAGCGTCAGGCCGGTCAGCGCGGCGGCCGTCCAGGCGCCGGCGAGGAGCGCGGGCAGCATGGCCCGGGCGGCGAGTGCCGGTCGCAGGCCGACGGCGGCGAGCCTGGCCAGGGTGGGGTTGTCGCCGTCCCGGCGCGCCCCCGCCACAGCAGCCGCTGCCACGGCCACGGCCCCGGCCAGAACGGCCGCCGCCGTAGGCACTCCCGGTCCGCTGGCCGTGACGCCCAGGGCCTGGGCCAGGATGGCGGGGAGGGCGGCGGAGGCGGCCATCGCGATCAGGCGGCCCGGCCGGCGGGCGAGGCGGCGCCAGTCGTGCCAGGCCAGCGCCGCCGGCGCCGGAAGCGACGGCCACCTCCTGGACCGCAGCCTCCTGGCGCTCCAGTGGTTGTCCTCGGCGATCCAGGTCAGCGCCCCGGGATCGAGGAGCACGGCCGCCCGGGTGACGTGCGCGGCCCGGGTGGAGGCGGCCAGCACGGCTCCGGCCGGCATCCGGTCCAGGGTGGCCCACGCCTGCCGTACGAGGAGGGCGGCTGTCAGGGCGGCCGTCACAGCGACGCCCGCCACGACGGCGGGAGGAGCGGCGGCCACGGCGCCCACCGCTCCCAGGACCGCGTGGAGGACAGCAGGGACGAGCCCTGCCTCGCCTCCCGTGACACCGCCGATCCCTGACACGCTTCCGGCACCCGTCGTCAGGTCGGCTCCGGTGAGTGCGGGACGGGCTGTCCGGGCGCCCATCGCCGCCACGCTCAGCACCACGGCCAGCGTCACCAGCGCACCCGTCGCGATGCCCAGCCAGCCGTCCCAGAGCCTGGACGCCTGCTCCAGAACGGCCAGGGCCATGGTGCTCACCGTCGCGCCCACGCCGACCACCAGGGCCCCGGCCAGCCGCCAGAGGAGCCGGTCCGGCGCGCCGAGCACGGCCAGCAGCGCCAGCCCGAGCAGCGCGCCCGCCACCACGGCGGCCACCAGCAGCAGGCGCGCCGTCCGGCCCAGGATCCCGCGCCGTCCCAGCGGCGCCAGCAGCAGCCATGACGCGTCGGGAGCGGACAGCGCCACGGGCCCGGCGGCCCGGGCGGCGGCGGTGAACCCGGCGAAGGCCAGCACGACCAGCGCCAGTCCCGCGCTCATGCGGGCCGTCGTGGTCGCCCCCGCCATGCTCGCGAGCAGCGAGGAGATGGGATGCGCGGCGACGACACCCACGAGGGCGACGCCGAACACGGTGACGTACCGGTCGAGCGCGCTCGTGGAGCCCTGCCGCCGCTGCCGCAGGAACCACCGCACCGCGGCGGGATCAGGGGAGTGCGGGGAGCTCATGCCGTCGCCTGGCCGGCGGGGGAGACCTGGCGTGCGCGGGCCGCCAGGGCGGGGTCGTGCGTGGCCATGACGACGGTGCCGCCGCCGGCCGCGTACGCGTCGATCAGCTCGCCGAGCCGTACGCGGAAGGAGGCGTCCAGCCCGCGCTCGGGCTCGTCGAGAAGGAGCAGCCGGCTGGGCCGGAGGAAGGTGGCGGCCAGGGAGAGGCGCTGGCGCTGGCCGGTGGACAGGTTCTGCGGCGGCGCGTCGGCGCGCCCGGCCAGGCCGAAGACGCTCAGAGCCGCTTCGGCGGTCATGCGCGGCGCGCCGTGGACGGCCTGGACGAGTTCCAGGTGCTCGCGGCTGGTCAGGCCGGGGTACCAGGCGGGCTCGTCGGCCAGCAGCGCGACGTCCCGCCAGAACGCGGCGTCGTCGGCCGGTGGGGCCCCGAACACGGTGACTCGGCCCCCGCCGGCCGGCTGGAGGCCGGCCAGGCAGCGGAGCAGCGTGGACTTGCCCGAACCGTTCTGGCCCACGACGGCGACGATCTCGCCGGGGGACGCGCTCAGCGAGAACCCTTCGAGGACGGGGCCGTCACCAAGGGCGACATGGAGGTCTTCGGCGACGACGGTCTTTTCGTACACCGTTCGAGCCTAATCCGTAGATCGTCTCGCGCGGGTTGCTGATGTGCGGCCCGGGCACCCGGATTCTGTCGGTGGCGCCGTCTAGCGTTGGTGTTCACGAACACCTGTGCGACTGGAGAGAGACATGCTTGCTGCTGAGAGGTTCGAGCGGGCGGCCGTGCTGGGGGTCGCGATGGCCGAGGAGATGCGGCGGCTGCTGCGGCTGCACCTGGTGCCGGCGGATCGGGCGAAGGACGGCGCCCTTGTGATCGACGTGCCCTACCCCGACGCGGCCGTGGTCACGGCCGTGCTCGACGTGGCGGCCGACTGTTTCGGGGAGCGGGGCGCCACCCTGGAGGAGACCCGGCAGGCCGCGCTGGAGAAGCTGTTACAGCTGGCGGGCTTCGATGCCGAGTCGCAGCTCAACCTGTCAGGCGCGGTCGCGCGTGACCGTGCCGGCAAGGCGGCCCGCGACCGTACGGACCGGTTCGCCGACCGGGCCGGCTGGGGCCGCCGGTGACCGTGACGGCACCAGGGGGTGAGGCCCCGCCGGGCGGAGCTCAGACCGGGGGAGGGCTCAGCAGGCCGCGCACCAGGGCCCGTACCCCTTTGGCGTAGGTGTCGCGGGCCGTCAGCTCCTCCCATCGGCCGCCCAGTGAGGCGATCCTGGGGAATTGCGCCGCGTCGAGGTTCTCGAACACCTGGCTCCGGTACGTCGGCCTGCCGTCCTCGCGCCGGCGCGCTGCGGCCGCGCGCGCGGCGATCTCGCCCGCCGTGTAGTGCCAGATGATCCGGTACGCGTCCACGGCGTCCTCCGCGGTCAGGCCCCCCTGGACGGCCGCGTCGATGATCTGCTCCGGGTACCACAGCGCGCGGGCCGACATCAGATCGTCGGCCCTGAGCACCTCGACGATCCACGGGACATCCATGAGCGCCACGCGCATGGCGACGGCGGCGGCCACGATCCGCTCGCCCGGGTCCGCGGACCCCGCCTGCGGCTCGGGTCGCGGCACGCCGGCCGCGTAGTCGTCCAGAAGCAGCAGGAGCAGCTCGTCCTTGTCGCGCACGTGGTGGTAGAGGGCCATCGGCGTGGCGCCCACCTCGTGGGCCAGCCTGCGCATGGTCAGTGCCTGCGTGCCCTCCTCGTCGATGACGCGGTGGGCCGCGGAGACGATGTCCGCCTTGGAGATCTTGGGGGGTCTCCCCGTGCGCGCCGGCATCCTGCCATGTTACTTTTTATACATGTATAAAAAGTCGCCATGGGCGGCCGTGGGCGTGCTCGCGTTCGGCGTGGCCGTCGGCACCCTCCAGATGACGGCCGTGGTCCCGATGCTTCCCGTGCTGCAACGCGAGCTCCACGCGCCGCTGACCTCCGTCTCCTGGGCGCTCACCGCCTCCCTGCTCTCCGGCGCGGTCACCATCCCGCTGTTGTCACGCCTCGGCGACCTGTACGGCAGGCGTCCCGTGGCCGTCGCCACCCTCCTGCTCCTGGTCGCCGGGTCGGTCATGGCCGCCCTGGCCGGCACGCTGTCCGTGGTCGTCGCCGGCCGGGCGCTCCAGGGCGTGTCCGCAGCCCTCCTGCCCCTGGCCATGGGCATCGCCCGGCAGAAGGTGACGCGCGACCGGCTGCCCACGGCGATCGGCGTGCTGAGTGCCATGATCGGCGTCGGCAGCGGGGCCGGCATGATCCTCGCGGGCCTGGCCGGAGGCGGCTACCAGGCGCTGTTCTGGACCCTTGCGGGGCTCGGGGCCGCCGGAGTGGTACTGATCATGCTGTTCGTCCGTGAACCCGGCCGTCCTCAGGCCGCCGGACGTCCCGACTACGCGGGCGCGGCGCTCGTGGCGTCCTGGCTGGTCTGCCTGCTGCTGGCCGTCAGCAAGGGCGCGGCCTGGGGCTGGACCTCGGCGGGCACACTGGGGCTGCTAGCGGCGAGCGTCGCGCTGTTCGCCCTCTGGGTGGTCTCGGCCCGGCGGGCCGCGTCTCCGCTCATCGAGATCCCGATGCTGCTGCACCGGGGGACCGTCGGGGCGACGGTGGCGTCGCTGCTGCTGGGGTTCGCACTGTTCGGCACCATCACCACGCTGTCGTCCGTGGCCCAGGGACGGCTCGGCGCCTCGGTCCTCCAGGTCGGCCTGTACCTGCTGCCGGCGGCGCTGCTGATGCTGACGGTCTCGCTGCTCGCCGGCCGCCTGATGCGCCGGTTCGCGGCGGCGTCGCTGGTCGGCGCGGGGTCCGTGGTGGTGGCGGTCGCCGCCCTCTGGCTCAGCGTCTCGCACGGGTCGCCGGCGAGCCTGTACGGGGCGTCGGCCGTCCTGGGCGTGGGGATCGGGCTCGGTTACGCGGCGCTCGGCACGATGGCGGTCGAGCATGTCGAGCCGGCCAGGACGGCGGCGGCCGGAGGCGTGAACTCGCTGGTCAGAGTGGTGGGGAGCAGTCTGGCCGGCGCGGTCACGGGAGCGGTGTTGTCCGGCGCCGGGGCGGGGTGGAGCTTCGCCGTCTCGGCCATGGCGGCCCTGGTCTCGGCGATCTTCGGCTTCGTGCAGGGCGTGTACGGCGCCCGCCGTGCCGAGGACGTTCGCGGGGGCGCCGGCGACGGTGCGGCCGGTGCGGACGGCCGGGCGACGGTGCTCGCGGTCGAGGAGCCGGTGTGATGGGCGAGGAGAACTGCCTGTCTCCCATGACCTCGGATTCCGAATCCGGGGAAGGGGCTGGAAAAGGGATCGCCGCCGGGGAACGGCTCGGTTACCGTCGGCGCTATGCGGGTCATCTCGGTAAATGTCGGGAAAGTAGTGGACGCCCCCTGGGCCGGTAAGACCGGGCGCACGGCGATCGACAAGGCACCGGTGCTCGACCGGGTGGAGGTACGCCCCGAAGGGGTCGCCGGGGACGGCCGGGGCGATCTGGTCAACCACGGCGGCGGCGACCACGCCGTCTACGCGTACGCGCGCGAGGACTACGACTGGTGGGAGGCCGAGCTGCGACGTGGGCTGCGCGACGGCAGGTTCGGCGAGAATCTGACGACCGAGGGACTCGACGTCAACGGCGCGGTGCTGGGGGAGCGCTGGCGTGTCGGGTCGGCCGTGCTGGAGGTGAGCGGGCCACGGGTGCCGTGCGTGGTGTTCCGCAACTGGATGGACGAGCCGGGATGGGTGCGCCGGTTCACGGAGGCCGGGCGGCCGGGCGCGTACCTGAGGGTGGTGGAGACGGGCGAGCTGGGCGCCGGCGACGGAGTGCGGATCGTGCACCGGCCGCACGACGGGGTGACGGTGGCCGAGGCGTTCCGGGCGTTCCACGGCGACAAGGAGCTGCTGCGGCGCGTGCTGGCCGTCCCGGGACGCTCGGCCTTCTGGGACGACGTGGCCGACCGGGTGCTCGGAACGGCACGTTGACCTGAGCGAGCCGGCCCGTCGCGCCTCCCGGCCTTGTCGGACCCGCACCGCCGTGGAGGGGAGCCGGGGAAGGCGTGACCCGTGGTCCGGGGGCCCGTGGTCTGAGCCCGTGATCTGGGCCCGTGGTCTGCAGGCCCGTGGTCAGGGTGGTCGGTGGTGGCGGGCAGACTGGAGGTGTGCCATCCACCCTGCCCGACGGCGAAGCCGCGCCCGCCTCGGGCGAGCTCCCCGAGAGCGCGCTGCGCGGCCTCGGCGAGCGCCCGTTCGGCTTCTACGTCCACGTGCCGTTCTGCGTGACGCGCTGCGGCTACTGCGACTTCAACACCTACACCGCCGCCGAGCTGGGCCCCGGCGCCTCGCAGCGCGACTACGCCGACACGGTCGTCGAGGAGGTGCGGCTGGCGCGGCGCGTCCTCGGCGACGCCGACCTCCCGGTCCAGACGGTGTTCTTCGGCGGCGGCACCCCCACGCTGCTGCCCCCGGCCGACCTGGTCCGCGTCCTCGCGGCCGTCAGGGACGAGTTCGGCCTCGCGCCGGGAGCCGAGGTCACCACCGAGGCCAACCCCGAGTCCGTCGGCCCCGCCTCGCTGGAGAGCCTGCGCGAGGGCGGCTTCACCCGCGTCAGCTTCGGCATGCAGAGCGCCCGTGAGCACGTGCTCAAGGTCCTCGACCGCCATCACACCCCCGGCCGGGCCGGGCAGGCCGTGAAGGAGGCGCGCGCGGCCGGGTTCGACCACGTCAACCTCGACCTCATCTACAGCACGCCGGGTGAGTCCGACGACGACTGGCGGGCCTCGCTCGCCGCCGCCATCGAGGCCGAGCCCGACCACGTCTCCGCGTACTCGCTCATCGTCGAGGACGGCACCCGCCTGGCGGCCCGCATCCGGCGCGGTGAGCTGCCCATGCCCGACGACGACGTGGCCGCCGACCGCTACCAGATCGCCGACGCGATGCTCGGCGAGGCCGGGTTCCGCTGGTACGAGGTGTCGAACTGGGCCACGTCCGACGCCGCCCGCTGCCGCCACAACCTGCTCTACTGGACCGGCGGCGACTGGTGGGCCGCCGGCCCCGGCGCCCACAGCCACGTCGGCGGCACCCGCTGGTGGAACGTCAAGCACCCCGCCGCCTACGCCCAGCGCCTGACCGCGGGCGTCTCGCCCGCCCACGCGCGGGAGGTGCTCACCGCCGACGACCGTGAGACCGAACGCCTCATGCTGGAGCTCCGGCTGGTGTCCGGCTACCCGCTGGCCGACGTCGCCCCCGGCGCGCGGACGGCCGTCGCCGCCGCGCTCGGTGGCGGGCTGCTGGAGCCGGAGGCGTTCAAGGGCGGCCTCATGGTCCTCACCCTGAAGGGCCGGCTGCTCGCCGACGCGCTGGTACGCGACCTGGTCAGCTGATCAGGCGGACGGAGACGGGGAAGCGGCGGTGCGCGGCCGGCGCCGCCCGGACGTGGAGGACCAGCGACACGATCCACACGATCGGGAACAGGACCGGCCGTGACCGTGGCCCTGGCCACCCGACCGCGGGCCCGTGGCTGGTGACGCGGCGGGTCCCGGGTCAGGGTGCCTCCGTGACGAAGTCGATCAGTTCCTCCACCCGGCCGAGCAGCTCGGGCTCCAGATCCGCGAACGAGGAGACGGCCCCCAGGATGCGCCGCCACGCCTCGGCGGGCTCCACGCGCCACCCCAGGGCGGCGATCACGCCCTCCTTCCACGGCACCCCGCGCGGCACGTCCGGCCAGGCGGGGATGCGCAGCGCGGACGGCTTGACCGCCTGCCAGATGTCGACGAACGGGTGCCCGACCACCAGCACCTCCGGAGAGGTCACCCGGGCCGCGATGCGGCTCTCCTTGGAGCCGGGCACCAGATGGTCCACCAGGACCCCCAGCCGGCGCCCCGGACCGGGGCCGAACTCCTCGACGATCGCGGGCAGGTCGTCGACGCCCTCCAGGTACTCGACGACCACCCCCTCCACGCGCAGGTCGTGACCCCAGATCTTCTCGACGAGGGCGGCGTCGTGCACCCCCTCGACGTAGATGCGGCTCTCCTTGGCGACCTTGGCGCGCAGCCCTTCGACCGCGATCGACCCCGACGCGCTGCGCCTCGGCCCGCTCGGCGCCGCGACCGGCCGCACCAGCGTCACGGGCCTGCCCTCCAGCAGGAACGCGGCCGGTGCCAGCGGGAACAGGCGCCGCCGGCCGAACCGGTCCTCCAGCGTGACGGCCTCCTTGTCGCAGGCCACGACCGCGCCGCAGAACCCGCTGTCGGCGTCCTCCACCACGAGGTCGGGTTCGGCGGGCACCTTCGGGATCGTGCCCTTGCCCGGCCGCCGCCAGTTGCCCGCGAGAACATCACCGTCATACACACCGGGGACCGTAGCAAATCACCCGCCTGCCGCGAGGCGCCTGCGGTGGCCGCTGCGCCGTGCCAGGACGACGACGGTCAGGACGACCGCGACCAGCACGCCCGCCCCGGGCAGCAGGAACAGCGCGGCCACGCCGCCCAGCAGCCCGCCGGCGTCCACGGCCGGGCCCACCGCGAAGCGCGCGCCCGATCCCGCGGCCGTGTCGCACTTGAGCTGGTAGCCGCCCGCCTTCGGCACGTTCAGGGCGAGGATGGCCCGCCAGGTGGTCGAGCCCTGCGTGACCGTCATGCTCCCGGGCATCCTGGCCAGCAGCGCCTTGCCGGCGCCGCCGGCCGAGCAGGTGTACTGCACCGGCGAGGCGCTGGCCAGGTACACCACGGGCTCGTCGGCGGGGTCCACGTTCACGGTGACCGTCTCACCGGAGCCGAACGTCCTCGTCGGCAGCGCGCTCCGCGCCGTGTCCGCCACGCCGCCCGCGAACAGCGCCACCCCGGCCACCACGCACACCAGCGCGAGCCCCCAGGCGGCCCACACCCACCACAGCGGGGGCCGGAGCAGCTTGGGGTCCGCCCGGGGCGCGTACAGCGGGCCGCCGGCGTACATGCCGGACACCGGGAGGGGCGGGCCGCCGTACGGGCCCGTGAGCGGCCGGCCGCCGTAGGGCCCCTGCTCGCCCGAAGGAGAGCCGTAGGGGCCCGGCTGGTACGGGACCTGCGGGTGGGCGGCCTGCTCGCCGGTCACCGGCCCCGGCCCGTACGACGGCCCGTACGGCGGCTGCGGGTACGGCGGCTGGGGGTACGGAGGCTGCAGCGAGTACGGGGCCTGCTGCGGCGGCATGCCGTGCGGCCCCGTCTGGTACGGCGGCTGCCCGTACGGGGGCTGCCCGTACGGCGGCTGCTCATACGGCGGCTGCTCATACGGCGGCTGCTCATACGGCGGGGGAGGAGGGGGCTGACCGGGATGGGGGCCGGACCCGGGCGCCGGGTCGTTCGGCTGGGAGGGGGACTCGTCGGTCATGTCCGCAAGTCTGATCCCTGGAGGCGGGCCCGCGCCAGCGGCAGGATGGCTAGGTGTTATCGCACCTTGTGGGTGAGAGCCGTACACTTGGCACTCGGGAACACAGAGTGCTAGACGGTCGTTCCCCGAGGCAGACGCAGGAGGTGAGCACGTGCTCGACGAACGTAAGCTGGCGGTGCTCCGCGCCATTGTCGAAGACTACGTGTCCACCAACGAACCGGTGGGCTCCAAGGCGCTGGCCGAGCGCCACAATCTCAAGGTCTCCCCCGCCACCGTGCGCAACGACATGGCCGCGCTGGAGGAGGAGGGCTACATCACCCAGCCGCACACCAGTGCCGGCCGCGTGCCGACCGACAAGGGCTACCGGCTGTTCGTCGACAGGCTGTCACAGGTCAAGCCGCTGTCCGGGGCGGAGCGCCGGGCGATCGAGACGTTCCTGGCCGGGGCGGTCGACCTCGACGACGTGGTCACCCGCACCGTGCGGCTGCTCGCGCAGCTCACCCGGCAGGTCGCGGTCGTGCAGTACCCGACGCTGACCCGCTCGACCGTCCGGCACGTCGAGCTGGTGCCGCTCTCGGAGCGGCGCGTCATGCTGGTGCTCATCACCAACACCGGCCGCGTCGAGCAGCGCGTGGTCGAGCTGCCCGAGGTCGTGGAGGACACCCGCATCGCGCACCTGCGGGCCGTGCTCAACGCCTGTCTCGACGGGTGCGGCCTGAGCGCCGTGCCCGATCTCGTCGCCGACCTGCCCGAGCGGCTGCCCGCCGAGGACCGGCCGGCCGTGGCCACCATCCTGTCGGTGCTGCTGGAGACCCTCGTCGAACGCCACGACGAGAAGATCGTGTTCGCCGGGGCGGCCAACCTCGCCGGCGCCGACTTCACCGTCGGCCTGCGCGACGTGCTGGAGGCCCTGGAGGAGCAGGTCGTGCTCATGCGGTTGCTCGGCGAGACGTCCAGCGACATCCCGTCCGCGCTCACCGTGCGCATCGGCTCGGAAAACCCCTATCTGCACGGCACGTCCATCGTCGCGACCGGATACGGTTCTGGCGACAACCAACTGGCCCGGCTCGGCGTGCTGGGTCCCACGAGGATGGACTACCCCGTGACGATGGGCGCCGTACGCGCGGTGGCACGCTACGTCAGCCAGATCCTGGCTGCATCATAAGAGGTCGATAAGTGGCAAACAGCGACTACTACGCCACCCTCGGGGTGCGCCGTGACGCCAGTCAGGACGAGATCAAGAAGGCCTACCGCAGGCTGGCCCGGGAGCTCCACCCTGACGTGAACCCCGATCCTGAGACCCAGGAGCGGTTCAAGGAGATCACGCAGGCCTACGAGGTCCTGTCCGACGCGAACAAGCGCCAGATGTACGACCTGGGCGCGGACCCGTTCGGCGGCGGCGGGGCGGGCGCGGGGGCCGGCGGCTTCGGCGCGGGCTTCCCGTTCAGCGACATCATGGACGCGTTCTTCGGCCAGGCCGGCGGCGCGCGCGGGCCCCGCTCACGTGCCCGCAGGGGCCGCAACGCGACCATCCGCGTCGAGCTGGACCTGCGCGAGACCGCGTTCGGCACGACCCGGGAGCTGGTCGTCGACACGGCCGTGCTGTGCGAGGTCTGCCAGGGCGCCGGCGCCGCGCCCGGCACCCACCCCGACACCTGCGACATGTGCAACGGCCGCGGCGAGATCTCCCAGGTCACCCGGTCGTTCCTGGGCCAGGTCATGACGTCCCGGCCGTGCCCCCAGTGCGGCGGCTTCGGGTCGATCATCCGGCATCCCTGCCAGGAGTGCTCCGGCGACGGCCGGGTGCGCACCCGCCGTACGATCAAGGTGCGCATCCCGGCGGGCGTCGAGGACGGCACCCACATCCAGCTCGCCGGCGAGGGCGAGGTCGGCCCCGGCGGTGGCCCGCCCGGCGACCTGTTCCTGGAGATCGTCGAGCGCCCGCACGAGATCTTCGAGCGGCGCGGCGACGACCTGCACTGCACGGTGCAGATCCCGATGACGGCCGCGGCGCTCGGCACGATCCTCACCGTCGAGACGCTCGACGGCTCCGAGGAGCTCGACGTGCGGCCGGGCACCCAGTCGGGGCAGGTCATCACGATGTACGGCCGGGGCGTGCAGCGGCTCAACGAGAGCGGCCGCGGCGACCTGCTGATCCACGTCAACGTCGAGACGCCGTCGCGGCTCGACCCGGCGCAGGAAGAGCTGCTACGGGAGCTGGCCAAGCTCCGGGGAGAGGAGCGCCCTCCGGGTAAGTTCGCACCGGGGCAGCAGGGTTTTTTCTCACGGCTGCGCGACGCGTTCAACGGGAGATGAGGCCGCCGCGGGGTAGAGACGGGCGGACGTGAGCGTCCCCGTCTTCCTGTCCGACGCCCTCGACGGGCCCGAGCTGCTGCTCGACGGGCCCGAGGGGCGTCACGCCGCCGCCGTGCGCCGGCTGCGCGCCGGCGAGCGGGTGGACGTGACCGACGGCGCCGGGGCGGTGGCCGAGTGCGTCGTGCGCGAGGCGCTGAAGGACTCCCTCCGGCTCGACGTGGTCACCCGCCACGACGTGCCGGCGCCGCGGCCCCGGATCGTCGCCGTGCAGGGCCTGCCCAAGGGTGACCGGGGCGAGCTGGCCGTCGAGATGATGACCGAGGCGGGCGTGGACGTGATCGTCCCGTGGTCCGCCTCGCGCAGCATCACCCAGTGGAAGGGCGACCGGGCGGCCAAGGCGCTGGCCCGCTGGCGCTCCACCGCCCGGGAGGCGGGCAAGCAGGCCCGCCGCTTCCACCTGCCCGAGGTGACCGAGCCGGCCTCCACGGCTCAGGTCGAGGCGCTGCTGCGCGGCGCGGCCCTCGGGCTGGTGCTGCACGAGGAGGCCGCCGAGCCGCTGGCGCGCCTGGAGACTCCGGCCGACGGCGACGTGGTCATGGTCGTGGGCCCCGAGGGCGGGGTGTCGGAGGAGGAGGTGGCCCGGTTCCGGGCGGCCGGAGCGGTGCCGGTGCTGCTCGGGTCCACGGTGCTGCGCACCTCGACGGCGGGGGTGGCGGCGGCCTCGGTCCTCATGGCCCGTACCGGCCGCTGGTGACCCGCTGAGAGGTCCGCACGGCCGTTGATGACCCGCCGGATGGCCCGTACCGGGCGTTGGTGACCCGCCGGCGCCGGGCCGCCTCGCGGGCGCCGGCGGCCCTACTGCGAGGAGAGCGGGCTGGCGTCCATGATCGTGGTGATGGTCTGGACGGTCTGGACGGGCTGCGTCGGGTCAGGGGCGTCGGCCGGGCAGTCGTCGGCGGGGCACGGCACGGCCGCCGGCGCCGTTTCGGTCACCGTGGCGGCCGGGGTGGGCGTCCGGGCCGGGGTCGGCGTCGCGCCGGGACAGTCGTCGCGCGGCTCGGCCGGCCCGCTCGTCGGCCCGCCCGTGGGCTCGTCCGTCTGGTCGGACGTCGGCCCGGGCGTCAGGTCGTCGGCCTGCCCGGTGGTCCGCCGGCCGGCCTGCTCGCCGGGCGGCGTGGGGCACGGGGTGGGGGAGGACGCCTTGGGCGTGGGCTTGCTGGTCGACCTGGCGGTCTCGGGGACGTGCCGCGGTGGCCGCGTCGTGGGATCGGGCAGCACCACGACCTCACGCTCCTCGCTGCGCTGCGGCGGATCGGGCGACACGGCCCGGTTGGTGGAGGACCCCGCGGGCGGGGTCGAGGTGGTGCGGACGTCCTGCACGGTCTCCCGCAGCACCTGGTGGCGCAGCTCGGGGACCACCATCACGATCGTGCCGGCCACCAGCACCGCGCTCGCCGCGGCGGCACCCGCCCGCCACCAGAACAGGTTGCGGATGCCGCGCCGCTCGATGCGGGCACGGATGATCTCCAGTCCGTCCGGCGAGGGCACGACCGTGTCCGCCTCCGCGCGGAGCACACGGCGCAGTACGTCGCCGTACTCGTCGGGGGGCTGGGTCATGACATCTTCTCCAGGACGGAACGCAAGGCGGCCATTCCACGCGCGGTGTGGCTCTTGACCGCTCCCTTGCTGATGCCCATGGCGTGGGCGATCTCAGCCTCGGACAGATCACCGTAGTAGCGAAGGACGAGTGCCTCTCTCTGACGTGCCGGCAGGGCCCGCAGCGCCTCGATCACGGCCGAGCGTTCGAGCTCGCCGATCGCGCCGTTCTCGGCGCTCGGGGCGTCGGGCAGACCCTTGGGAGCATACTTCTCGACGACCGCGCGATGTCTCAGCACGGATCGGGAGCGGTTGACGACGGATTGACGCAGGTAGGCGAGTGCCTTGTCGGGGTCGCGCAGTCTCCGCCAGGCGCCGTGGATGGCGACGAACGCGTCCTGCACGACCTCCTCGGCGGTCGCCATGTCGCGTACCAGCAACACTGCGAGACGCACCAATGACCGAAAGTGCGCGCTGTACAGCGCGGTCACGGCCATGTCGGCGTCCCACCCGACCGGCACCGCCCCTAACGACCTGTCGGCCAGAAGGGTCTCGGTGGTCACCTCATGAGGACGCGCGGCCTTCCGAGAGGGTTTACGCTCTTCCGGTTCCTTAGGGGGCATTACCCAGTCGTGTCCTCGCCAGGCGGCCTTGCCCAGACCCTGATTGTCCTGTTGCGCCGAAGTGTCGCATACCCACCCTAACCGCGAGGATCTTCCTACGCACGGCGCGCTCGGTCACCGATTCGCAACAGGGGCAGGGAGTTCGGAACGTTCCAGGCGGGGCGGAAGCAGCATAGCGCGGTGATCACCGTGAGGAGGACGGACTGTCTCGATAGGGTGGGCGCGTGACCGACTGCATCTTCTGCAAGATCGTCGCCAAGGAGATCCCGGCCGAGGTCGTCCTGGAGACCGACCGGGCGCTCGCGTTCCGCGACCGCAACCCGCAGGCCCCGACCCACGTGCTGGTGATCCCCAAGGAGCACCACGCCGACGCGGCGGCGCTGGCCGCGGCCGACGACGGCCTGGCCGACGACGTCCTCAAGGCCGCCCACGCGGTGGCCGTCCAGGAGGGCGTGGCGGACGCCGGCTACCGCGTGGTCCTCAACACCGGGCCCGCCGCGGGCCAGACGGTCTTCCACGTCCACGCGCACGTGCTGGGCGGCCGTGACCTGACGTGGCCGCCGGGGTGATATTGGCGAGAGCGATTCGCGTGGTCCCGGCTACCATGGGCGGAGAAGCACACACGAAGAGACCGGGAGGCATCAGGCCGCTGGCCTGCCCATGTCCGAACTACACGAATCCCGCCGGACCGCACCTCCGACGCGCACACAGGCCAAGGTGCTGATTCCGGACGAATACCCGATGGTCAGCCTCCTGGGCTCCCGTGACGAGCTGTTGCGTGTCATCGAGGGCGCCTTCCGGGCCGACATTCACGTCCGAGGAAACGAGATCACCGTCACCGGCAGCCCCGACGAGAGCGGGGCCGTGGTACGGCTGTTCGAAGAGCTCGTCGAAGTGCTGCGAAGCGGCGGCGAGCTCACGCCCGACGCGGTCGAGCGGAGCATCGCCATGCTGCGCATGACCTCCGACCGGCCGGCCGAGGTGCTCTCCCTCGACATCCTCTCCTCGCGCGGCCGGACGATCCGGCCCAAGACCGTCAACCAGAAGCGCTACGTCGACGCCATCGACAACCACACGGTCGTCTTCGGCATCGGCCCGGCCGGCACCGGCAAGACGTATCTCGCCATGGCCAAGGCCGTGCGGGCGCTCCAGGAGAAGCGGATCAACCGGATCATCCTCACCCGCCCGGCCGTCGAGGCGGGTGAGCGGCTCGGCTTCCTGCCGGGCACGCTGTACGAGAAGATCGACCCCTACCTCCGGCCGCTGTACGACGCGCTGCACGACATGGTCGACCCCGACTCCATCCCCAAGCTGATGGCGGCGGGCACGATCGAGGTCGCGCCGCTGGCGTACATGCGGGGCCGCACCCTCAACGACGCCTTCATCATCCTCGACGAGGCCCAGAACTCCTCGGCCGAGCAGATGAAGATGTTCCTGACCAGGCTCGGCTTCAACTCCAAGATCGTGGTGACCGGCGACGTGACCCAGGTCGACCTGCCGGCGGGCACCACGAGCGGGCTGCGCGTCGTGCAGGAGATCCTCGAGGGCATCGACGACATCCACTTCTCCCGCCTGACCAGCGCCGACGTGGTCCGCCACAAGCTGGTCAGCGAGATCGTGGACGCCTACGGGCGCTACGACGCGCTCCAGGGGGCGACGGAGCCCGCCAAGTCGATCCAGCACCGGGGTAAGCGGCGATGAGCATCGAGATCAACAACGAGTCGGGCGTCGAGGTGGACGAGGAGAACATCGTCCGCCTCGCCGCCCACGTGCTCGGCGAGATGGGCGTCAACCCGCTCGCCGAGATGTCCATCATGGTCGTCGACGAGAACGCCATGGCCGAGCTGCACGAGAAGTGGATGGGCGAGCCCGGCCCCACCGACGTCCTCGCCTTCCCCATGGACGAGCTGCGTCCGGGCGGCGGGGCGCGCGGCGACGTCGACGCGCCCACGGATCCGGCGCTCCTCGGCGACGTGGTGCTCTGCCCGCAGGTGGCGGCCCGGCAGGCCGAGGAGGCCGGCCACTCGGCCCGCGACGAGCTCGAACTGCTGTGCACGCACGGCATCCTGCACCTGCTCGGCTACGACCACGCCGAGCCGGAGGAGCACAAGGAGATGTTCGGGCTGCAGGCGAGGTTGCTGGAGGCGTGGCAGGAGGTGCGCGACCCGCGGTGAACGCCTGGTTGCCCCTGGCCGTCGCCCTCGTGGTGATCGGTGGCCTGATCGCCAGCGCGGAGACGGCTCTGACCCGCATCTCACGGGTGCGGGCGGAGGAGTTCGTGCGCGAGGGCAGGCGCGGCGCCGTGCGGCTGCAGGCCATCGTCACCGACCCGCCGCGCTACCTCAACCTGCTCCTGCTGCTCAGGCTGAGCTGCGAGCTGGTCGCCACGGTGATCGTGACGCTGCTCTGCATCGACCGGCTCGGCGACCAGGGGTGGGCGTACGTGACGGCCGCCGCCGTGATGATCGTGGTCAGCTACGTGATCGTCGGCGTCTCGCCGCGCACCCTGGGCCGCCAGCACGCCGAGCCCATCGCGCTGGCCGGGGCGCCGATCGTCTACGGGCTGACCCGCATCTTCGGCCCGCTGCCCAAGCTGCTCATCCTGCTCGGCAACGCGCTGACCCCCGGCAAGGGCTTCCGCGAGGGCCCGTTCACCTCCGAGGCCGAGCTGCGCGACCTGGTGGACCTCGCCGAGGAGCGCCGGGTGATCGAGCCGGACGAGCGCGAGATGATCCACTCGGTGTTCGAGCTGGGCGACACCCTGGTGCGCGAGGTCATGGTGCCGCGCACCGACATGGTCTTCATCGAGCGGGGCAAGACGCTCAGCCAGGCGCTCTCGCTGGCGCTGCGCAGCGGCTTCTCCCGCATCCCCGTCGTGGGGGAGAACGAGGACGACGTCGTCGGCATCGCCTACCTGAAGGACATCATCCGCCGGGTGCACGAGTCCGGGCAGGACGGCGGCACGGAGCGGATCGACTCGACCATGCGCCCGGCCACGTACGTGCCCGAGAGCAAGCCCATCGACCAGCTCCTGCGCGAGATGCAGGCGCGGCAGATCCACATGGCGATCGTCATCGACGAGTACGGCGGGACGGCCGGCCTCGTCACCATCGAGGACGTCCTGGAGGAGATCGTCGGTGAGATCACCGACGAGTACGACCAGGAGGCGCCCCGCGTCGAGTCCATGCCCGACGGGGCCCTGCGGGTGACCGCCCGGATGCCGGTGGACGAGCTGGGCGAGCTGTTCGACACGGAGATCGAGGTCGACGACGTGGAGACGGTCGGCGGGCTGCTGGCCCACGCGCTCGGCCGGGTGCCGATCGCCGGCTCGCAGGCGGAGGTGGCCGGGCTCCAGCTCACCGCCGAGAGCCTCGCGGGCCGCCGCAACCGCATCAGCACGGTCGTGGTCCGCCGGGTCACGCCACCGGAGGACGAGGCCGTCCCGGCCGCCGCCGAGCACCAGGACCGCTCCTGACGAGTGGTGCCTGATTGCAGGGATGCGGCATTTGTCAGCAGTTGTGGCAAGCGTTCTACAAGTCTTCTGCAAGCGCGGTGCCCCACTCTTGTCTCGACGCCCAGTGCGGAGGGTGTCAACGAGGGAAGCGTCCGAACGCCGGGTGGGGTTCGCGGCCGGAGGGCGCTCCCGGGGGGCGGCAACGTCTCGATCATCACGATCGTGGCGTTGCTTGGCGTAAAGGGTGCTCTCATCCGGAAGGCCGGACGAGAGCACCCTTTCGGCGTTTGAGGCTTTATTGGCGAGTGCAGTGGGTTGTCCGGTTACGCCCCCGGGGAGATCCGCATGCGGAGGTAATCATGCGACGCGGACTGCGGATCATCGGGCTCGTCACGGCGGCCGGGCTCCTGGCCGGATGCCTGGCGGCGTGCGAGGCCCGGAGGGGCCGGGAGGACAGAGGCACGCACACGAGCACGCACACGAGCACGCACGCCGGCTCGCGGTCGGAGTCCCGGCTGCGCGTGCTGCTCGACGGGCCGAAAGGGTTGCCCGACGGCATCTCGCCCCGGCCCGGCGAGGCGTGGCGGGTGCCGTTCAGGGTGGCCGACCGCGACTGCCGCGCCGCCCTCCAGCCCGCCGGCGGGCGGGCGCCCCAGCGGTCGCTGACCGCGCAGGCGGCGGCCAGCTACCAGGGGGACGGGGTCGGCGAGCAGGTGGCCGTGGGCCTGGCCCGCTACTCGGGCTCCGAGGTCGAGAGCCATCTCGACGCGCTCGCCGAGTCGCTGTCGCAGTGCCAGGCCCTGCGGGCGCCCGCAGGCACGCGGCTCAGGCTACGCTCGCTGCCGGTCCAGGCGCCCGGCGACCAGGCCGTCAGCGCCCGGCTGCGGGGCAGGCTGCGCGGCTATCCGTACACGATGGACGTGGTGCTGGCCCGCTCGGGCGACACGCTCGTCTCCGTCGTCCACACCGGCATGGCCCGCGTCGAGCCGGGGAGCACCGAGAAGCTGGTCGGCGCCGTCATGAGGATGGCCGGCGCCTAACCTGGTCCTTGTGACTCTCGATCCCGAAGACAACAAGATCATCACCCTGGCCCGTGCCGCCCGCGCGCGCAACGGCTCCGCCGAGGGCGCGGCCGTGCGCGACGAGACCGGCCGCACGTACTCCGCGACCGACGTCGCGCTCTCCTCCCTGCGACTGTCGGCCGTGCAGGTGGCCGTCGCGATGGCCGTCTCCAGCGGCGCTCGGTCGCTGGAGGCCGCGGCGCTGGTCACCGCCGGCGACGGGCCGGGCGCCGCCGACGAGGAGGTGGTCCGCGAGCTGGGCGTCAAGGCGCTGCTCGTGGCCGGTCCTGACGGCTCGCTGAGGAGCTGACATGCCGATGTCGCCGTACCTGGCCGGGCTGCGGGAGAAGGTCGGGACCGACCTGCTGCTGCTGCCGTCGGTGTGCGGGTGCGTGTTCGACGCGTCCGGGCGGCTGCTGGTGGCCCGGCACGGCGACGTCGGGGTGTGGGCCGCGCCGGGCGGCGGTGTCGACCCGGACGAGCGGCCCGAGGACGCCGTGGTCAGGGAGCTTCGGGAGGAGCTCGGCGTCGAGATCGAGGTCCGCGGCGTGATCGGCGTGTACGGCGGCCCCGAGTTCCGCACCGTCTACCCGAACGGGCACCGCTGCGCGTACGTGATCGCCGTCTACGGCTGCACGCTCGTGTCGGGCACTCCGGTGCCCGACGGGGACGAGATCACCGACGCCCGGTGGGTGAGCGAGGACGAGCTCGCGGGGCTGTCGATGACGCCGTGGTCGCCGCGGGTGCTGCCCGAGGTGTTCGCCTGGTGGCGCCAGCAGACCCGCTGATGGGACACAATGCACTATGTGACCTCGCCAGACAGCCATCGCGCCGGATTCGCCTGCTTCGTGGGAAGGCCCAACGTCGGCAAGTCCACGTTGATGAACGCCCTGGTCGGCACCAAGGTGGCGATCACCTCGTCCAAGCCGCAGACCACCCGCCGGGTCATCCGCGGCATCGTGCACCGGCCCGAGGCGCAGATCGTCATCGTGGACACGCCTGGCCTGCACCGGCCGCGCACCCTGCTCGGCGAGCGGCTGGACAGCCTGGTGCTGTCGACGCTGACCGAGGTGGACGTCATCGGGTTCTGCCTGCCGGCCAACGAGCCGGTCGGCAAGGGCGACCGGTTCATCGCCGACAAGCTCGCCGCCGTCAAGCGCACCCCGGTCGTCGCCGTGGTCACCAAGTGCGACCTGGCGACCAAGGAGCAGATCGCCCAGCAACTGCTGGCGGTGTCGCAGATCGCGGAGTTCGCCGCGATCGTGCCCGTGTCGGCCGAGCGGGGCGACCAGCTCGACGTGCTGGGCGACGTGCTGATCCAGCACCTGCCCGAGTCCCCGCCGTTGTACGAGGGCGGGCAGCTCACCGACGAGCCCGAGCAGGTGCTGGTGGGCGAGCTGATCAGGGAGGCGGCGCTGGAGGGCGTCCGTGACGAGCTGCCGCACTCGATCGCGGTGGTGGTCGACGAGATGCTGCCGCGCGAGGGGCGCGACGACCTGCTCGACATCTACGCGCACATGTTCGTCGAACGGCCGTCGCAGAAGGCCATCGTCATCGGGCACAAGGGCGAGCGGCTGCGCGACGTGGGCACGCGGGCCCGCAAGCAGATCGAGGCCCTGCTGGGCACCCGCGTCTACCTCGACCTGCGCATCAGCGTCGCCAAGGACTGGCAGCGCGACCCCAAGCAGCTGCGCCGCCTCGGCTTCTTCGACTGACCGCCTCCGCCGGCCGGCCGCTCCCGCCGGCTGATCGCCTCCGCCGGCCGGCCGCTTCAGCGGCGGCGGAACACCGTCAGGACGGCGAACAGGATCAGCGCCAGTGAGCTGGCCAGCGCCGCGAACCACCCGTACCTGATGACCGGGCTCACCGACAGCAGCCCGCCCAGGTCGAGCGAGACCCGGTCCGCGACGCCGCCCGGGTCGGCCACGAACATCACCAGCAGCACGGTCGCGAACGCCCCCGGCAGCGCGGCCAGCGCGGCCACCCACGGGCGGCCGCCCAGCAGCCCCGCCACCCCGAGCGCCAGCGCCGCCAGCCCGGCCAGCAGCGTGTAGACGCCCACGGCGGCGTCGATGCCGCGAACGTCGCTGGTGAGACCGCCGCCGATGACGTCGCTCCTGGCCTCGATGCCCGCCCACGGCAGGACGGCGCAGAGGACGAGCAGCGCCGCGGCGACGCTGACGGCCAGCGCGTAACCGCGCCTCCCGCGCCCGGCGGGGCCTTGCTGAAGGTGGTCGGCCACACGGTCACCTTAGGACGGCCGCGCCGCCCCGGCCAGAGCACGCGCGCGGGACTCCTCGGCCGTGCGGACGATCTCCTCCAGGTGATCGCTGTGCGCGCCGTGCCAGTACACCTGGCCGCACACCCGGCACTGCCCGTACGCGTCGTAGCTGCGCCGCGTCCCCGCCTCCAGCCGGGCGGCGACCGCGCCCTTGTCGGCGGCCGTGAGCTCGCCGTTGCAGGCGGTGCAGCGCGTCCACGGCCGCAGCGGCGGGGCGAAGCGCTCCATCAGGTCCCGGAGCTGGTCCTGCGGCCGGGAGCCGTGCACGTACGCGCCGAGCCACAGGGCGCGGCGGCGCAGCAGGCCGCGGTCCTGGGTGAGCAGGACGCGCCGCTCCTCGTTGGCCTGGACCACGAGCGCGGGGTCGTCCATGTCGTTGTGGTAGGCGGCGTCGATGCCGAGCAGCCGCAGCCGCCGTGCCAGCGTGCCGAGGTGGACGTCCAGCAGGAAGCGCGGCTCGCGGGGGAGCTGCTGGGGCCGGGGCACCGGGCCGACCTCGACGACGTCCCCGGCCGCGAGCTGGCGGGAGGGCCCGACCCCGTACCCGCCGATGGTCATGGGGCCGACCTCGGTCAGGGGGATGCCGGCCGATTCGACGTGGTGCCCGAGGGTGGAGGTGCCGTCGGGCGTCACCCGTTGCCACTCCTGGCGGCGGCTCACGGGCAGGAACATCCTCAGCTCCGGGGCGATCCGGAGAAGTGCGTCCCGTTGGGTCATATCTCTCATTCTGCGTGATTCGGTAGCGTGAGCTCGTGCCCATGTCCCGCCGCGTCTTCCTCGCGCTCACCGCGCTGGCGGCCACCGGCTGCTCGTCGGCCGAGGACGCGGAGCACGCGATCCGGCTGGCCACCGGGCTGGCGGGCGGGCCGTACGAGGTGCTGGGGGACAGGTTCGCCGCCGAGCTGCGGCGCGACGGCGTCGAGGTCCAGGTGATCAAGACCGCGGCCAGCGTACAGAACCTGATGATGCTCACCGACGGCCGCGCCGACGTCGGCTTCTCGCTCGCCGACAGCGCCGACGACGCGGTACGGGTACGCCACCAGCCCGTCGCGGCGCTGGCCAGGATGTACATGAACTACGTCCACCTGGTCGTCCGCCGCGACTCCTCGATCCTCGAACCGAAGGACCTGGCCGGGCGGGTCGTGTCCATCGGCGCCGAGGGGTCCGGCACCGCGGTGACCGCCGCGCGGGTGCTGTCGGCCGCGGGCCTGCCGAGCGGCGGCGCGCTGCGGCTCGGCCTGGACGCCTCCATCCTGGCGTTGCGGGAGCGGGACGTCGACGCGTTCTTCTGGTCGGGCGGCGTGCCCACCCCGGCGCTCGCCGCGACGGAGGGCATCAGGCTCGTCCCGCTGGAGTCGCTGGTCCCGGTGCTGCGCCGCACGTACGGGCCGGTCTACGAGCCGGCGGACGTCCCGGCCGGCGTGTACGCGGGGACGGTGCCGGTGCCCACCGTCGGCACTCCGAGCTACCTGATGTGCCGGCGGAACCTCGGCGAGGACGCCGCCTTCACCGTCACGGAGACCCTCTTCCGCGCCCGCGACCGACTCCAGGCCCCGTCGGCCCCCGGCGGCCGGCTCGACAAGAGGTACGCCATCGGGACCGGCATCGTCCCCCTCCACCCGGGCGCCGCCCGCTACTACCGCTCCGTGTACGGCTGAGGCGGCCTACGCCTTCGCGTACGGCTCGGGCAGGCGGATCTCGACCACCAGCCCGTGCGGGTCGGCGGGCAGCAGCGACAGCGTCGCCCCGCACATCTTGGCCAGCTCGGCGGCGATGGCCAGCCCGAGCCCGCTGCCCGGCACGTTGGCGTGGCCCCCCGACCGCCAGAAGCGGCCCAGGGCGTCGGCCCGCTCCTCCTCGGACAGCCCCGGCCCGTCGTCGGCGACCCGCAGCACCCCGTCCCGCAGCGTGACCGTCACCGTGCCGCCCGCCGGCACGAACTTCTGGGCGTTGTCCAGTGCGATGTCCGCGATCCGGGCCACCGCCTCCGGCACGACCGACATCTCCGGCACGTCCATGTCCAAGGTGAGGCCCTGCGCCGCGTACACCTCGCGCCACACCCCGAGCCGGGCCGGCAGCTCGGCCTCCCTGTCGTCGGGGACCGCCCCCGCCTCCACCCGGGCCAGCGCCAGCAGGTCCTCGACCAGCACGGCCAGCCGGTCGAGCTCGGCCATGGCCTCCTCGAACTCGGCCGATCCGTCGTCGGTCAGATGCGGCTCCAGGTTCTCCAGCCGCAGGCCCAGCACGGTGAGCGGGGTGCGCAGCTCATGGGAGGCGTCGGCGACGAACGCCCGCTGCCGCTCCATCGCCCCCGACAGCGCGTCGGCCATGGCGTTGAACCGCTCCTCCAGCCGCCGCAGCTCCGTCGGGCCGCCGCCCGGGTGGGCGCGGGCGTCGAGGTGGCCCTCGGCGATGGCCCGCGTCGTACGGTCCAGCTCGGTGACCGGCCGCAGGACCCAGCGGGCCAGCCGGCGCGCCGCCAGCACCCCGTAGCCGAGCGCGATCAGCGACCCGAGCGCCAGCGCGCCCCACACCAGCCCGACGTCCTGCCGGGCCTGGTCGGTGCGGGCCTGGAGCAGCACCGCGCCCGAGAGCTGGGCGTCGCGGCCCGCCGGCTCGGCCAGCAGCACGGTGGCCGGGCCGAACGGGCCGACCGTCGGCAGGTCCTCGGTGGTGCGGCCGGACAGCGCGAGGCGGGTGGGCTCGGTGTCGTCGGCCTCGAACCGGCCGGCCGTGACGAGGACGCGGCCGGCCCGGTCGCGCACCCGCACCGCCGCGCCGTACAGCTCGGCGTAGCGCACCACCTCGGAGGTCAGGCCCGTGTGGTCGCCGTCGCGGGCGGCCTGGTCGGCCAGCTCCGCGAAGCGGGTGGCGTCGGCGCGGCGGTCCAGCAGCAGGCGGTTGGTGCGGTGGGAGGCGTAGGAGAGGGCCAGGGGCACGGCCAGCGCCGTGATGAGGAAGGCGATCAGCGTGGTGAACGTGATCACCAGGCGGGAGTTCACGCCGGGGAGCCCAGGCGGTAGCCGGTGCCGCGCAGCGTCTCCACCAGGCCGGGCCGGCCCGTCTTCGAGCGCAGCCCCGCGACGTGGACGTCGAGCGAGCGCGACGCCGACAGCAGCGGGTCGCCCCACACCTCGTCGAGGATCTCCTCGCGGCTGCGCACCACGCCCGGCTCGCGGGCCAGCAACGCCAGCACGTCGAACTCGCGCCGCGTCAGCGTCACCGCCGCCCCCGCCACGGTGACCTGCCGGGCGACGAGGTCGATGCGGACGTCGCCGACGCTGACCACCTGCCCCCGGTCCGGCATCGGCCGCGTCCCGCGCCGCACCACGGCCTCCATCCTGGCCATCAGCTCCACCGTGCGGAACGGCTTGACCAGGTAGTCGTCGGCCCCCGAGCGCAGACCGCGCAGCACCTCGCGCTCCTCGGTCCGCGCGGTCACCACGATCACCGGCACCGCCGACACGCGGCGCAGGCGGCGCAGCACGTCGAGGCCGTCCATGTCGGGCAGGCCGAGGTCCAGCAGGACGAAGTCGACGCCCCCCGCCAGGCGGAGGGCGTCGACGGCCAGCCCCGCCCGCGCGACCTGGTGGCCGTGGCGGGCGAGGGCCGTGGTGAGCGCTGAGGCGAGCCGATCGTCGTCCTCGACCAGGAGAACCCGCATGTCGCCAGACTAGAGGCGAACGGGGAGCGATTCCGCTTCGCCCGGCTTCTGCTCGGCCCGGCTCAGGGCCGCGTCGCGGGTTTCGCGCATGGTCAGGTAGACGGCCAGGGACACCGCGGCGCAACCGGAGACGTACCAGTAGAAGCCGGACTCGATGCCCGCGTCCTTGAACCACAGCGCCACGTACTCGGCGGTGCCGCCGAACAGGGCGTTGGCGATCGCGTACGGCAGGGCCACGCCGAGCGCCCGGATGTTCGTCGGGAACAGCTCCGCCTTGACCACCGCGTTGATGGAGGTGTAACCGGTGATGATGATCAGACCGATCAGCGACAGGACGAACCCGCCCAGGAAGCCGTCCACGCTGCCCAGCGCGGTCATCAGCGGCACGGTGCCGAGCAGCGAGCCGATGCCGAACGTGATCAGCAGCGGCCGGCGGCCGATCCGGTCCGACAGCGACCCGGCGAGCGGCTGCAGGAGCATGAAGACGAACAGCGCGCAGAAGCTGATCAGGGTGGCGGTCTGCTTGGGCAGGCCCGCGGTGTTGGCCAGGTACTTCGTCAGGTAGGTCGTGTAGGTGTAGTACGCGACCGTGCCGCCCATGGTGAGGGCGATGACGAGCAGGGCCTCCTTCTTGTGCGCCATCAGCGCCTTGATGGTGCCGCGCTGCTGGTCGCCGCCCGCGACCTCGCGCTCCTCCTCGTCGTACGCCTCGGTCTCCAGGAGGCTGCGCCGCAGGTAGAACACCACCGCCGCGCCGAGCGCGCCGACGACGAACGGGATGCGCCAGCCGTACGACTTGAGCACCTCCTCCGACATGGTGTTCTGCAGGATGATCTGCAGGCCCAGGCCGACGAGCTGACCGGCCGTCATCGAGACGTACTGGAAGCTGGAGGCCAGGCCGCGGCGGCCGGGAGGGGTGGCCTCGGTGAGGTAGGTGGCGCTGGCGGCGTACTCGCCGCCGACCGACAGACCCTGCAGGAGGCGGGCCACCAGCAGGACAACGGCGCCGAAGTAGCCGACGGCCTCGTACGTCGGTGCGATGGCGATCAGCAGCGCGCTGGCCGACATCAGGGTGACCGTGAGCGTGAGCGCGGCCTTGCGGCCCTTCCGGTCGGCGTAGCGACCGAGCAGCCAGCCGCCGACCGGCCGCATGAAGAAGCCCACGGCGAAGATGCCGGCCGTGTTCAGCAGCTTGGCGGTCGTGTCGCCTTCGGGGAAGAAGGAGGCGGCGAAGTAGATCGCGAAGCTGCTGTAGACGAACCAGTCGTACCACTCGACCAGATTGCCTACGGAGCCGCCGACGACCGCCTTCCACGGCACTTTGGGTGTGCTCACTGACGTACCTCCTGGGGGAGAAGTTCCAGGCCAGAGCCTCTCCGCAGAAGGTTGTTCGGAACAAGGGGAGGGGGCTGATATCTAACGCGCGCTTAACATCGAGGCAACGCGCGGGTGGCACGCTGCCCCCTCACACCTGCTCCTGCGGGCGGTCCCTACTGGCGGTAGTTCTCGACCTCGGAGGCGGGGCGGGCGGCGGCGGAGTCCGGGTCCTCGCCGACGCCGCGGCGGGCACGGCGCTGCCTGAGCAGGTCCCAGCACCGGTCGAGGGCGACCTCCAGCTCCTTCACGCGCTCGTTCTCCTCCTCGGAGGTGACCTCGCCCGCCGACAATCTGCCGCGCAGCTCGTGCTCCTCGGTCACGAGGTCGTTGATCCGGCTCAGAATCTCGTTGTCACGCATGCCCGAGACTCTACTGATTACGTGATAGAAAGCGCCCTATGTCTGGTATCGCGCTGGTAAGAAAGCCCGGGCCGCGGATCGCCGACGGCCTCGTCACCCACATCGAGCGCGAACCCGTCGACCCCGAGCGCGCCCTCGTCCAGCACGAGGCGTACGTGGCCGCCCTGGCCGCCGCCGGCTGGCGCCCCGTCCACGTCGAGCTGGCCGACGACCTGCCCGACGCGCCGTTCGTCGAGGACGCCGTCGTGGTCTCGGGACGGCTCGCCGTACTGACGCGACCCGGCGCCTCGGAGCGACGGCCCGAGGTCCCCTCGGTGGAGAAGGCGGTGCGGGCGCTCGGCCTCAGCGCCGTGCGCGTCACCCGTCCCGGCACGCTGGACGGCGGCGACGTCCTCCAGGTGGGCGCCACCGTGTACGTCGGCAGGTCGGCCCGGACCAACGACGAGGGCATCGCCCAGCTGACCGCGCTGCTGCCCGAGCGCCGGATCGAGCCCGTGGGCCTCGACGGCGTGCTGCACCTCAAGTCGGCCGTCACCGCGCTGCCCGACGGCACCCTGATCGGCGACCCCGCCCGCGTCGACCTGCCCGGCCTGCTCGAACCCGAGGAGGAGTCCGGCGCGCACGTGGTGCTGCTCGGCGGCGACCGCGTCCTCATGGCCGCCTCCGCCCCCCGCACCGCCGCCAGGCTGGCCGGGCGCGGGCTCGACGTGACCACCGTGGACATCTCCGAGTTCGAGAAGCTGGAGGGCTGCGTCACCTGCCTGTCCGTCCTCGTACCCTGACGTTTCCGCTGGCGGTTCGTCTGCCATCTCAGCATCCGAGATCATGGACGGTGCACGGCGAGACGTCTGGTAGCGTGCAGGACATGCTGCGCGGACTCCTTCTTAGCCGCCGCGGCGGGGGCCTCTGAGGCCGGCTCCCTCGCCGCGGGGCGAGTCATGCGCGTCGGCCGTTCGCATCGCCCGACGAGGAGACCCGACATCATGACCGCACAGCAGCCCAGCCCCATGCCGTTCCGTCGCTACCAGCCCTTCGAGCCGGTACGCCTGACCGACCGCACGTGGCCCGATCAGGTGATCACCAAGGCGCCCCGCTGGTGCGCGGTCGACCTGCGCGACGGCAACCAGGCGCTCATCGACCCGATGGACTCCCATCGCAAGCTGCAGATGTTCGACCTGCTGGTACGCCTGGGTTTCAAGGAGATCGAGGTCGGCTTCCCGGCCGCCAGCCAGACCGACTTCGACTTCGTCCGGCAGATCATCGACGAGGGCCGCGTCCCCGACGACGTCGTCATCCAGGTGCTGACCCAGGCCCGGCCGGAGCTCATCGAGCGCACCTTCGAGGCGATCGAGGGCGCCAAGCAGGCCATCGTCCACCTCTACAACTCCACCTCCACCCTGCAGCGCCGGGTCGTCTTCGGCCAGGACAGGGACGGCATCACGGCCATCGCCGTCGAGGGCGCCAAGCTGGTCAAGAAGCTCGCCGACGCCACCGACGTGGACGTGTACTTCCAGTACTCTCCCGAGTCCTTCACCGGCACCGAGCTGGAGTACGCGGTCGAGGTGTGCGACGCCGTCAACGATGTGTGGCAGCCCACCCCCGACCGCAAGGTCATCGTCAACCTGCCCGCCACCGTCGAGATGGCCACCCCCAACATCTACGCCGACCAGATCGAGTGGATGCACCGCAACCTCAGGCACCGCGACTCGATCATCCTGTCGCTGCACCCGCACAACGACCGGGGCAGCGCCGTGGCCGCCGCCGAGCTGGGCTACCTGGCAGGCGCCGACCGCATCGAGGGCTGCCTGTTCGGCAACGGCGAGCGCACCGGCAACGTCTGCCTGGTCACGCTGGGCATGAACCTGTTCTCCCAGGGCATCGACCCCGAGCTCGACTTCAGTGACATCGACGAGATCCGCCGCGTCACCGAGTACTGCAACCAGCTGCCCGTGCACCCGCGCCACCCGTGGGGCGGCGAGCTGGTCTACACCGCCTTCTCCGGCTCCCACCAGGACGCCATCAAGAAGGGCTTCGAGCACCTGGAGAAGGACGCCCAGGAGGCGGGCGTGCCCGTCGAGGAGTTCACCTGGGCCGTGCCGTACCTCCCGATCGACCCCAAGGACATCGGCCGCACCTACGAGGCCGTCATCCGGGTCAACAGCCAGTCCGGCAAGGGCGGCGTCGCCTACATCATGAAGGCCGACCACCAGCTCGACCTGCCGCGGCGGCTGCAGATCGAGTTCTCCAAGGTCGTGCAGGCGCGCACCGACAGCGAGGGCGGCGAGATCAGCCCGGCCGCCATGTACGAGATCTTCCAGGACGAGTACCTCCCCACCCCCGCCCACCGCTGGGGCCGGCTCGGCCTCATGGCGCACCGCCACGAGTCGGTGGCCGACGACGTGGACCGCATCAGCGCCGACGTACGGGTGGACGGGGAGATCCGCGAGGTCGCGGGCTCCGGCAACGGCCCCATCTCGGCCTTCATCGACGCGATCGCCAAGGTCGGCGTCCAGGTGCGGGTCCTCGACTACGTGGAGCACGCGCTGAGCGCCGGCTCCGACGCCAAGGCCGCCTCGTACGTGGAGTGCGACGTCGACGGGCAGGTGCTGTGGGGCGTCGGCATCGACGCCAGCACCACGACGGCCTCCCTCAAGGCGGTCATCTCCGCAGTCAACCGCGCCACCCGCTGACCGCGGGACCCAACTCCGGGCCGCCGCACGACCTGCGGCGGCCCGGCTCACTCGACCGCGCTCCCCGTATCCCTGGGGAGGCGCGGTCGAGTTGTCTCTAGCGGCCGGGGGTGCAGTGGTAGAGGACGCCGTAGCGTTTTTGGGCGATGCGCATGAGCTCCGTCATGTCTTTGATAGCGTCCCTGCCCTTGACGAACTGAGCGAAGGAGAGGGAGAGCAGGCGCTTCTTTCCACCGCATGAGAACTTCGCGACCACCTCATACGGCTGGCCAGTGAATAGCCCGTACGGCAAGTGCACCGCCATTCCCTCACCAAGGCCAACGGGAAGAGCTATCCCCCCGTGCCTGCCGAAGACCTTCTGCTTGTCGTCCAGGATGTAGTCGAGGTCTTTCTCCGTCCGGCCCCCGAGCTCCTGAGACCAGGCGACGCTCAGTGGGTTGGGGTCGGCATCAGGCGTTCGGCATTCACCGTCTGCCTTGGTGCCACCCGCTCGCTCGGTGAGAGGCCCGGTCACTCCGCTGGCCAGCCGCAAGGCATACTCGGGTACGAACGTGCAGAGATAGGGGGCGGAGTCTCTGATCACGTCCGTGCTGCTCGAATCAGACGGGGGAGGCGCCTTCTCCTGGGTGCATGCCGCAGTGAAGATCATGATGGCAGCGAGCACAGTCAGCAGGCACCGGATCCTCATGTCCCACCCTTCGAAGCGGAAGGAACCTCCAGGCCGAGATAGCTGTTCACGTCTGCGGTGTCATGGAACGTTTGCTTGAACCGGTCAAGTTGATCGTTGGTCCCTCCCTTGCTCCGAGCCCAGTTGAGGAAGTCGCTGTACTCCTGCGGGCTCATTTCGGGGAAGGGTTTGATCGTCGGCGGAGTTCCGGTCGTGAACATTCGATTCTGCATATCGCGCCGGTCAAATAGGCCCTTGTCCAGCATGGCTGTCGCGAGCATCTGCTCCGCCAACCTCTCCACCGCGAGTCGGTTGTCCGCCAGCGTCCGGTACGTCTCGTCCAGGCCTTTCCCGTGTTCAGACATCCGCTGGGCCACCTGTTCGGCGATCTGGTCGTACGCGGCCCCCGCCAGCTTGTCGTACCCCGAGCTGATCAGGTCGCCGAACGCTCCGGTCGCCAGCTCGCCCACCCGTCTGGCTCCCGGCACGGGCAGCAGTCCTATCGCATTGCCCACCATGCTTTTCAGCGCCTCGTCCGCCTTCTTGTCGTCCAATCCCTGAGCGATCAGCACCTGGCGGCGAATCTCCACGATATAGCTGAAGGGCTGTGCCTCCGCCACGGTCCGGTCCGTCAAGAACTGCTTGATGTCGCTCTTGTCGACTCGTCCGTCCTCGTTGAAGTCGAACCCCTTGACGTCGGACGCCTTGAAGCCGAGTCGCTCGGCGTTGGAAGCGTCCAAACCGACCGGAGGTACGGCGCCGAGGGCCGCGCGCATGTGCTCGGTCTGCGCTCTCACCAGGGCTTCGAAGGCGGCGTCGTCGGAGGTTGCCAGGGCCAGCGCGTACGACATGTCCTTGGCCGCCACCTCGCCGAAGGTCGCGTGGTTCAGGAGGAGGCGTGACAGCTCGTCGATGTTGGCCGCGAGTGCGAGGCCCAGGGGCCGGCGCAGGGGAGCGTACCGGTCGAACAGATCCCTGTCCTTGATCTCCAGGTTGCCGCTGTCGTCCTTGCCGAAGGCGCCGCTGACCTCGCTGGAGAGGATCTTGGTCAACTGGGCGGCCAGGGCCTTGGAGGTTTCGTCCCGGCCGGTCGTCGCGGTCACCAGCAGGTCGTTGAACGGCTGGTAGTCGCCCAGGTAGCGGGAGGCGCCCCACCGGGTCGTCAGCAGGTAGTCCAGCACGGTCTCCTTCGATCCGGCCGGTGTGTGGTCGAGCAGCGCGTGGGACGCCTCCCGGCTGGACTTCGCCGCGTGGAACAGGTCGTCCACGACCGATGATCGTCCGGCGGTGCCCGGTCCGCCCATCTGTGGTCCGGGTCTCAGCGCGGTGCCGAGGCCGAGCGCCCCGGCCAGGTCGACGATGGGGACCTGGGCGCCCGTGAAAGGCAGGGCCCGGCCCAGCGCGTCGTTGCTCGCCGCCCAGGTGTCCTTGCGCCGCTCGTACTCGTAGGCGATCACGTCGCGTCCCACGACCTCCATGAACTTCTTCGAGAACGGCGGCTTTCCGTCGTGGGCCCGCCAGACGAGCGCCTGCGCCTGGTAGCCCGAGTACGTCGTGTCACCGGCCTTGTGGTCGGCCCGGCCCTCCTTCACCAGGTCCTTGAGGAACGCCTCGCCCAGGTACGCGGGACTCTTGGGGTCGGTCCCCCTGGCCAGGGCCGCCGCGAGCATGCGCAGGGCCTTGGCGCCCTCCGCCGAGAGCCGCGCCGCACGCTCGGGATCACCGTGCACCTTGGCGTCGCGTACCCGGTCGGCGAGCGAGCCCGGTAGCCGGGTCACGCCTGCGGCGCCGAGCGCGCCCAGGAACGCCTTGACGAACTCCGCGTCCCCGGTACGGGAGGCGTATCGCTCCAGCCCGGGCAGCGCCGCCGCGTCCCCGTCGGCGGACTTGAGCGCGGCGCGGGCGGCCAGTGTGCCGTCCAGCAGGCCTTGGGCGGCCTCCAAGCCGTCGGGCATCTCCAGGAAGCTGCCGGCCGGGGTGCTCCGGCCGAACGTGACCTTCTGCCGTTGGAGCTCGTGGACCAGCCGCTGCCGCCGCCGCAGGTCCTCGGCCTGCGCGGTGACCCGTCCGGCGAGCTGCCGCAGCCGCGCCGCCGGTGCGGTGTCGAGTCCAGCGCTCTGAAGCTCGCCGTGCAGGGCTCGCGCCAGCTCCTCCAGCCGCCCGGCCGCCTCGGTGTGCTTGCCCGCCATCGTGTCGAACTCGGCCTGCCTGACCCCGGTGAACTCCGTCATGACCGGTCCGGAAGTGCGGCCAGCTTCTGGTCGGCGCTGTGGACGGCCTGCGTGAGCGCGGCCCGCAGCTCTCGCTGGTCGGCGTGGATCTGGGCGTCGAACCTGGCTCCCGTCGGCCCCACCCACGCGTCGTTCTCCATCAGGCGGCAGGACGGGTCGAGCGCCCACCAGTGCTCGTCCGACAACCGCTGGATCCGCTCCGCCACGGCCCGCATCGCCTCGCGATCGAGATCAGCCACGATGATCCCCTCGTACGGCTCGCTGCTCAAGAACCAGATCAGGAGGCGGCGTCCCCCGGTTTTCACACCGTAATCAACATCACGTCAACAGAACAAGCTCAACGCCGGTGAAAGGCATAGCTCGTTCGACTTATGTTCGTGAATAGGCGGTTTTGCCCGACTTGGGCAGGGCTCCGCTGAAACTAAAAGCGACTTGTAGCTGCCGGCGACTGAGGGGCGCATGCTGACCGACCGGTTCGGCATCTGTGGCACCCGGGCGCGCGCTTACCCGTTTGTGAGGTATCTGAGGATCTCTGCTATTTCCTGTGTTTCTTCGTGGTTTGGTCCGTAGAGGACGCAGAGGTCGTCGAACAGCGGGTTCAGTACCTCGCGTGCCGCCGTGACATCACCCTCGCCGGCGAGGAGCGTTCCGATGCTGCGCCGGAGCTCGATGGCGATCTGGGAGATGTCGCTCTCCTTCGCGCGAACCAGACGCAGAACCTCGCGGTACTGCTGGAGCGCGTGGGTGCCGTGACCCAGCTCAGCGCGGCAGTCGGCCGCGTGGCGACGGCAATGGATGACGTTGTTGCCGGTCGGTCCCTCGGTGACTTCATAGGCCCGGGTGAGGTCGTCGAACTCTGGTAGCGATCGGCGATAATCGCCGCCGACGAACAGGATCGCTGCCCTCTTCTTGCGCAGGGCGAGCACTGCCGGATGGCGGGCTCCGAGGTCGGCCGAGCCCGAGTCGATCACGTCTTGGAGGGCGTCTGCGGCCTGGACGTAGCGCTCCTCGACAAGAAGGTCGTCGACCTTGCGGTTGGCGTCGGCGACGGCATGCTTGAAGTTGGTGTCGGCCATCCCACCTGGCGAAAGAACAAGTGCTGGCGCGGATGCTCTGGGAAGGACGTCGGGCGGGCGTGGAGCGTTCGGGCGGCGATACATCTGGGTGGGATCCGGGCACCCGGTGAGCTGAGGGCCGCTCCGCGGTGCCGATGATCCCGGTGGAGGCAGGAACGGCAGAAGGCCGAGGTAGGCCGCGTAGGCGTCTGACGGGCGCTGCTCGGGCTTCTTGGCCAGCAGTTCGAGGACGAGCTTCTCCAGATCCTCGGGGACTTCGGGGCGCAGCACGCGAACCAGCGTCGGTCGGGAATGGCGATGCTGCTCGACGAAGTCGTCCTCGGTGGGGCCGTCGAAGGCCGGCCGGCCGGTGAGCAGCTCGTGGAGGAGACAGCCAAGGGCGTAGAGGTCGCTCTGCGGGGTGACCTGGCGGGCCCGGGTCTGCTCGGGCGACATGTACTGGTAGGTCCCCATCGGGATACCGAGCCTGGTCAGTTGCGGGACATCGGGGCGGAGGATCGCGGCAATGCCGAAGTCGAGCACCTTGACCGTGCCGTCTGCGCTGACCAGCACGTTGGCGGGTTTGAGGTCGCGGTGGACGACGGGAATGGCGTGGGCATGGGAGAGCACGGTGGCGATCTGTGCGGCCATCGCCGCCGCCCAGGGGATCGGTAGGAGAGCGCTCGGCTGGATGTAGGAGCGCAGGCTGGTGCCGTGGATGTACTCCATGACCAGGTAGAGCTGGTCGTAGGGCTCTTCGAGGACGGCGTCGTAGACCTGGGGCACGCCGTGGTGGCGGATGCGCGCGGTGATGCGCGCTTCGCGGCGGAAGCGGTCGGCGAGTTCTTTGGCGTCCCGGGCGGACGTAATTACGTCCGTCCGGATTACCTTTACGGCGACTTCGCGGTCGAGTACCGCGTCGTAGCCGCGCCAGACCGTGCCCATGCCGCCGGTACCAATCTTTTCGGCCAGTTCATATCGCCCGGCGACGGGTTCTATCGGCACGTTGTCTCCACGAGTCACAATGAGCACCTTTGTGATCAGTGTGCTCGTGAAGAAGCCCGGCTGTCCAACAGAAGGGATCAGGCCACGTCGCCGAGCCCCTCCTGTTCGCGGATGAGCCGCCAGGCCGCTCGGCGCGCGGTCTTGGTAAGCGCGACTTTGAAGGTGGGGTCCTTGTCGAAAAATCTGTCGCCGAGCGTCTTCAGGTTGTCGACGTGGTCGGCGACCTTTTCCTCGAAGACCTTGTTGAAGACGTGCCCGAAGTTGTCCGGGTCCATGTTGGCAACAGCGGCCTGCCGTACTCCGAGGTCGGCGACGGTCTCGTTGAATGGGACGATCATGTCCTGTTCCGTGAAACTGGTGCCGAACTTCTCGTTGAACTTCTCGATCAGCTCGGACAACAGCGACTTCTCCTCCTCCTTGGATCGGCCGGAGCCGTCGCCGAATCCCTTGAGGGTGGAGGCGCCTTCAGGATCGAGGCTGAGGTCGTGGTCGCCGGTTTTCTCGGTCTTGACGTGAGTGAGGTCGATCTCGCCCAGATCCACGTCACCCCTGGCGCCGTGGGGGAGCCGGGCCAGCAGGTAACGGCCGTAGACATAGAGCAGCTCCAGGTCTTCGTCCTGATAGGGGATGACCTGGGAGAGGAACCCGTACTTGCTGACGTAGGCGTCCAGGTCGGATCGGAACTCCTCGGCCTTCTTCTGGTCGTCCTCGTCTTCGCCGTCCAGCAGGTCCTTGAATCGGCTGACCGCCGGGGCGAGCAGCCGGTAGAGCTCCGCGTGGAGCTTCTCGTGAGAGATCCTCGCCTCGTCGGCCGCGAAGAGCGCTGCGGCGAAGGCGAGCATCTCCTGCTTGTAGAGCACCTGGTGACCCATGACCTTGCTCAGCGCCGTGTACAGCAGGTTCGGGTCCGAGGGGAGCGTCTCCGCCTCTTCGAAGTACGGGCGGAACGAATCCCTGATCTGCTCGGCGTCGTTGACGAAGTCGATGACGGCCAGGTCCGCTTGTGACTTGCGCTCGGCGGTCCGGTTCAGCCGCGACAGGGTCTGCACGGCGGCGATACCCGACAGCTTCTTGTTGACGTACATCGTGGTCAGCAGCGGCTCGTCGAAGCCAGTCTGGTACTTATCGGCCACGACCAGAATGCGATACTCGGCACGGCCCCTGCCGCCGGCCTTCACCATTTTGTCGTCGGCGCGGGTGTAGGCGAACGCCTTGGGCAGGGCGTCCTCGCCGAGGCCGCTGTTCTCCTTGACCTCGGTGATGTCCTTGTCGCCGTCGTGGTCGAGGCTACCGGAGAAGGCGACCAGCACTCCGATGTCGCTGCCGCGGATCTCCAGCTCCTCCTTGATCGCACGTGACATCTGCAACGCGCTGACCCGGTATGGAGTGACGACCATTGCCTTGGCCCGTCCGCCCATCCTGCCTCGGGTGTGGGCCAGGAAGTGCTCGACGATGACGACCGCCTGCTGCGCGACGGTCGCATCATGGGTGAGGGCGTACCGGGCCAGCTGTGGGCTGGCCTTCGACTTGTCCACTTCTCGGTCGTCAGGGTTTTTACTGACGAGCTTCCAGAAGGTGTCGTAGGTGGCGTAGGCGCGGAGCGGATCGAGGATGAAGCCCTCCTCGATCGCCTGCCTCATCGCGTAGGTGTGGAACGGCTTGTACTTGTCCTCGCCGTCGACCTTCTCGAACTTGCCGAACAGCTCCAGGGTCTTGGCCTTCGGCGTGGCCGTGAAGGCGAAGTAGGAGATGTTGGGAGCCATGCTGCGCTCGGCGGCGCTCTGCTTCAGCTTGGCGTCCACGCTGGTCGCGCCCTGCGCATCGTCCTCAGCATCCAGGCCAAGGTTGCGCAGCGCGGCACGGACGGCCCTGGCGGCCTCGCCGGACTGGGAGGAGTGCGCCTCGTCCACGACGATCGCGAACGTCCGGCCCTTGATCTCGGTCGGATTGTCCTTGAGATACTCCACCAGCACCGGGAAGGTGGCCAGGGTCACCGTGATGATCTTCCCGCTCTCACTGGAGAGCGCCTTTGCCAGCTGCGCCGACTTCGCTCCCCCCCGCTCATCGATCTTGACCACGAGCCCGGCGGTCTGCTCGAAGCTGCCGACCGTCTCACGGAGCTGAGCGTCCAGGTTGCGCCGGTCGGTGATGATGATCGTCTTGTCGAAGACCGGGACGCCGGGCTTGAGCCCCTTGGCTACCGCTTCCGGATCGAGCTCGCGGACATCGGTCGCCGTGTGCAGCGCACTCAACCGGTGCGCCAGCCAGGCGATCGTGTTCGACTTGCCGGACCCGGCCGAGTGCATGACCAGGTAGTTGTGGCCGGCTCCATGCGCTACGGCATGCGCCGTCAGTTTCTTGACGGCGTCCCACTGGTGGAATCGGGGGAAGATCGCCGAGCGTCCACTGCCCTTCTTGTCCTTGGGCTGGTGGACGAAGCGCTCCAGCAGGTCCAGCCAGTTGTCGCGCTCCCACACCTGCTCCCACAGGAAGGAAGTTGGATACTTCCCAGGTACGGTCGGCACCGGGTTTCCGGCGCCGCCGGACTCGCCAGCGCCTTCCGAACCGGTGTTGAAGGGAAGGAACGGCGTGGGCTTACCGCGCAGCCTCGGGGCGACGAAGACCTGGTCCGGATCGACGGCGAAGTTCGCCACCGACTTCTGGGCGAAGATCGGCTCGGTGGGGTCGCGCTCTTCCCGGTACTGCTTCTTGGCCTGCTCCACGCCCTGCCCGGTGAGCGGGTTCTTCAGCTCGGCGGTGGCGACCGGGATACCGTTGACGAACAGCACCAGGTCGAGGCGGTGCCCCTTGTCTGCCGCTTTGGTCGCGTAGGCGATCTCTCGGATGACCGTCAGCCGGTTGGCCCGGTAGTTGGTCAACACGGCGTCGGATTCGACCAGGTTCGGCTTGAAGTAGGCCAGCCTGATGCGGACGCCGCGATCTTTCACGCCGTTCCGCAGCACGTCAAGGACGCCTTCGGTGGCGATCGCCTGGTTCAGCCGCTTGATGAACCCCTGCTGGGCGGCGTCGGCGTCGTTGCCGTAGAGGGTGAGCAGGTGGTTCCACTCGTCGATCTGGGTCGCGCCGATGAAGGTGAATAATTCGGCGGTGGCCAGTCCGACGTCGGCCCGGTAGTCCGAGTGATGTCCCACCTCCCAGCCGCGCTGCTGCATTTCTGCGAGAATTCCGCTCCGGAAAGCTTCCTCGTTGTGGTTCGCAGCCATCACTACTCCACTCCACGTCCGCTTGCCGATGACACATCGAACTGCCCGGTCACCGCCGCCGTGATCAGCGCCTGTCTCCGCTCCGCAAGCAGCGCCGATTGGCGGTTCATAGTTGTGCGCAGCGAAGCGGTTGCGGATGTCCCTTCTTGAATACGCACGACAAGTGCCTCCTGCTGAGCGATTGTCGCAGCAGGAATCGGCCAGGTCCTAATGTCTTCCCCACGAAGTTTGACCATCGACTGTGACGAACCTCGGGCGACAGACTGAATGAAGGTCCGCACTCGACTGCTCATTGCTACTTGGGCCACGAACTCCGGGATAACGCTGGTTGATAGCCCGACGCGGTAAATTAGGTCAGGAAGAAGTAGCTTTTCACATGCTCTATTCACTACCGCTACGTCTCCCACGAGGTTCGGAGTGTTCGCTCTCGTGACGAGAAAGTCTCCAGGTCGGACCTCATTCGCTCTTATGGGTTCGATATCGTTAGGGAGTCGCTTGTTCTCGCGTGGATTAAAAGCTCCCATCTTCACAGCGCTCAGCTTGAGGACGCCCCACTCGCCTGGCTCGCACGGTACGGCCTCACATTGAGGGCTTGTGCCTTGCTCGATGGTAGTAAGCAGTCGCCGAAATGGTATCTCGCCTACATTATTGAAGAGTGTGTCGATCAGAGTATCTCTGAGTGCGGTGTCCCGCTCATCGATTCTCTTCTGTGCCTCGGTCTGGAGCGCACGCAAGCGGTCGATGCGGGTGGTTTCGGCGTCGAGGAAGTCCGCTATTCGTCGCTGTTCGTTCAGGGCAGGGGTTGGGATTCGAAGGTTTCCCACTTGCTCGAAGTTCAGGCCATCGCGATTGCCGCCGACTTGTAGTGAGGAGATTTGCATCCATGTGGTATGCGCCGATATAGCGTATTCGAGAAATCGCGGATCGATAGAACCTTTTGGGCGCAGGATGCATACGTGCTGATTGACATTCGCCTCCCCTGTTCCCGCAGGAAAGCGAGTTGCTCTGCCGAGCGATGCTCCGGTTATATTGAGCAGTATGTCATTCGCTATCAGTCTTGTGTTGTCCATTTCTTGATGAGTTACATCGCTGATATAAGCGACGTCCTCAAGTTTGAGGCCCCCGAAATGAATGTTTTGGCTCCGTAGAAATATAACGCCCTCTTCAAGGTAGGTTTCCGAACCGCCAGATGGCGTCTTGCCGCTTCCGATTTTAGAAACAACATGCTTAACCCGTGACATATTTGCAAAAGCTGTCATGGCCTCGGTCATTCGGTCACCTCGCTGAGGAGGGCCTGGATCTCGGCCTCAAGGGACTTGAGTTCGGCGTCGATCTCGGCCAGCGGACGGGGTGGCGTGTAGACGTAGAAGTGCCGGGTGAACGGGATCTCGTAACCGATCTTCGTCTTTTCGTGGTCGATCCAGGCGTCGGGGACGTGCGGGAGAACCTCGCGCTTGAGATACTCCTCAACGTCCTCATCAAGCGGCACATTCTCGAAGTCGCGCAGGTCCGGGTCGGGCTCCGGGTTCGGGTCGCCCTTCTTCTTGTACTGAATTTCGCCCTTCGGGTCCTTCACGCCGATGGCGTCGCGGAGCGACTTGAGGAACGGTGCCTTCGACGGCCACGGGCTCCCGGCGGCGGCCACCGCCTCGTGCAGAGCCGAGAAGGCCTCGGCCTTCGTCCACCACGTGGAGCCGAGCAGTGGGCGGACCGCCTCAACCTGGCTGCTGACGCCGATGTCGCTGCCGGCGGCGATGGGATTGTGGACCATCAGGGCGATCCGGAACTTCTTGAGAGTCTCTTCGGTGAGCTCGAAGCGGAGCTTGAGCGGGCGCTCGACGGTGATGCGGCGGTAGCCGAAATCTTCGTTGCGGAAGACCTTGACCTTGCCGTGCAACGGGTGCTCAGGGTCGTCGGCCACGGTGAGGGCTTCGCCGTAGAGTCTGGTGATCTCTCTGATCTGGCCTTCGCCGATAGCCTTGCGCTTGTCGCCGAGGGACTTGCGCATCTTCTGCCAGTACTCCCGCGCGTCCAGCAGGATGACCTTGCCCCGGTGATCTGGAGACTTGCGGTTGCTGAGGATCCAGAAGTAGGTGGAAATACCGGTGTTGTAGAAGAGCTGGTCGGGCAAAGCGACGATCGCCTCAAGCCAGTCGTTCTCCAGGATCCAGCGACGGATGTTCGACTCGCCGGAGCCGGCGGAGCCGGTGAACAGCGGGGAGCCGTTGAAGACGATCGCGATGCGACTTCCGCCCAGCGCGGGGGTCTTCATCTTGGAGATCATGTGCTGCAGGAAGAGCAGCGAGCCATCGTTGATGCGGGGCAGGCCGGCCTGGAACTTGCCCTCTGGCTCGCGCTCGGCCTCGTCCTCGATCTGGGTCTTGATCTTCTTCCATTCGACGCCGAACGGCGGGTTGGCAAGCAGGTAGTCGAACCGCTCGCGCAGATGGCCGTCGTCGGTGAAGGAGTTGCCGAAGGCGATGTTCTCAGGGTCCTGGCCCTTGATCATGAGATCGGAGCGGCAGATGGCCCATGACTCAGGGTTGAGCTCCTGTCCGAAGGCTTTGACGGTCGCGCCCTTGTTGAACTTCCTGATGTGCTCCTCGGCGGCGCTGAGCATGCCGCCGGTGCCGCAAGCCGGGTCGAGGACGGTACGTACCACGCCGCTGTCCCGCAACAGGTCCGCGTCGGGCGCGATGAGCAGGTTGACCATCAGTTCGATGACCTCGCGCGGGGTGAAGTGCTCACCGGCCGTCTCGTTCGAGGCTTCCGAGAAGCGCCGGATCAGGTCCTCGAAGACGTATCCCATGGCTTGGTTGGGTACCACTGACGGGCGCAGGTCAAGGTCGGCGAACCTGCCGACGACCTGGTAGAGCAGGTCGGCCTCGTCGAGCTTCTTGATCTGCTGCGCGAAGTCGTACTTCTCCAGCACTTCGCGGGCGTTGTCAGAGAAGGCCGCCACGTACTGGTTCATCAGCGAGGCGGCGTGCTTCGGGTCGCCTGTGATCTTCTTCAACGTGTAGCGGCTGGTGTTGTAGAAGTTGTGCCCGGCCGCCCGGCGCAGGAAGAACTCGCGCTCCTCGCCCTTCTCGGCGGCGTCGGCGACTGCCTCCCGGGTGGGTTCGAGGACGCACTCGAGGCGGCGCAGCACGGTGAACGGCAGGATCACCTTGCCGTAGTCGTGCCTGCGATAGTCGCCGCGCAGCAAGTCGGCGACGGCCCAGGCGTGGTTGGACAGTTGGGAGTGCTTACCGAGGTCCAACGGTGGTCCTTCTCTCGTGGCGATCGGGAGGACAGTGTCCTCAAGTGTGAGGGGAGCGCGAAGAGCAGGAGTGCTGATCCAGCGGAAAACTCAATGCTGCGGAGGTGCCAGCCCGCCGCCGGTCAGGGATGAAGAGATGGTCTTGGCGGTCTCGGCGGCCAGCTCGTGCATGCGCTGGGCTGCCTCCTCCAACCGGTGCAACTCGCGGAAGGCGGAGCCGTACCGGATCTGCTCCTCCAACGGGATGAGCGGCACCTTGAACCGCAGTGGATCGATGGGGACGTGGGTGCGGAGACTGGAGGTGGCCGCGAGGTTTTCCTCCGTCAGCATGAAGCCGCCCAGGAACCATGGGTCCATCCGTGACGGGTCGACCCGGAGTGCCACCACGCCGCCGCTCAGCAGAGCGCCTGCGTCGCGGTCGTCGGCCACCCGGAATCGGGCTCGTTCTCGCGAGGCGATCGCCTTCGGAAGGAGAACGTCGCCCACCGCCACGATGACCGGCTCCCCGATCTGGTGGTCGGCGGCAATGCCGCTCGCCCGGCTGCCGGTGGCGACATCGCGGTCGGTGAGCATGGGCAGCGCGACATGTTCGTCCGTGAGTCGTTGTTTCTCGGTGGCTGGACCAGCCCGGAGAACGGCAAGCAGACCGCCCCGGACGAGATCGCTGACCAAGGCAGAGCGCCACGTCCTCGGCTGGTCTGTCGAGCCCCACCGTTGGGCCGAGATCGCTGCTCCGAGTTCGGCGTGGCCCTGGGAGAGTTCGCTGAGCAGGAGAGCGGCCCGTTGGGAAGACTCGGCCGGATCGAGCGGTGCATGGTGCAGGTGCCGTACCGGTGTGAGATCGACGTTGTCGCCGAACAACTCGACCACGGGGACCGCACGGGCGGTGCCGGGTATCGGCTCGAAATCGACGGAGTCGTTGAGGAAGGCCCGCCATGTGGTGAGGGCAGTGCTCGTGAGTGTTTCCCAGGCAGGCGCGTCGTCATCGGTCGCTTCCGACAGGTCGAGCATCAGGATCGGTTCGGCTTCCGTACTCGGAAGGGGCTTGCGCAACACCCACAGGTGCAGGCCGACGTGCAGCGGGACGACGAGGCCGGGTGGCAGGGCGATCACCGCGCGGATGGCGCCCGCTTTGAGCAGCTCGGTGCGGATCTTCCTGCTGGGCGTGCGCATGGCCGTGGACGGTGGTAGCAGGAGCACCGCGTGACCACCGGGGGCGAGGTGGGCCAGCGCGTGCTGTACCCATGCCAGCTCGCTTTCACCGCGGGACGGAGTGCCGTACGTCCAGCGAGAGTCATACGCCAGTTCGTCGTGGCCCCACTCGCGGTCCCCGAACGGTGGGTTGCACAGGACCGCGTCCGCCTCCAACGCGGGGAAGGCATCGGCCCGCAGGCTGTCGCCGGCGCGCACCAGCGTCAGGGATTCCGGGCGGGACAGCGTCAGGCGGATGGTGCTGCGCAACGCCTGCACTTCCAGCCGATCCTGTCCCATCAGCTCGGTCGCTCCCTGGCGGCCGGCGGCGTCGAGGAGTGATCCGCCGCCGCAGGCAGGGTCGAACACCGTCTCAGGGTAATGATCACCGGTTCGCAGGAGCGCTGCCATCAGGTCAGCGAGCCGGCGTGGGGTGGTGAGGGCACCAGGGGAGTTGCTGTCGGTGAGCTCCCGTTCGGCCAGGACGTCCACAACAGCGGGACCACCCTCGTCGCGCACACTGCTCAGGATGGCTCGGAGCAGTGGCGCATCATCAGTCTCATAGGTCGGCGTGGAGCCTCCTGGAAGGTCAGTGAGGCGGGCCACGGCCTGGTTGGCGGCATCGGCGAGCGCATCGTCCGACAGCGGCATCAGCTCGCGTCCGCCGTGCACCGCGGCGAGTACGAAGGGCAGGAGTTGGTGCGCGATGGCGGTGCCCTGCCGTAGCCGTAACAGCGTGCGGAGCTCCGCCAGGGCAGAACCCGATTTTGTCTGGCCGTGGGCTGCCAACCAGGCCCGGACGGCTTCCAAGTCGTAGAGCGGACTGGTGTCGGCTCCGGCGGCGGGGGCGGGGAAGTCTGCGTGACGCCGCCGCCAGTTGCTGACGGTGGCTCTGGTGACTCCGGCCAGCCGGGAGATCTCGGCGGCGGTCACGTGCACCGGCTGCTGCGGCATGGTCATCTCGTTCCCTTGGCGACTGCCATGATGCTAACGCCGAAAAGCAGAGTTCAGCAAGCGGGAACTTTTTAACAGCGCTTTCAGTCATACTCAGTGCAAGCAGTTCAACATTCCGCTCTCTTTCCCCTTGGAGCTGTCATGGCGCCTGCGACCCTGCCCGCCACCGTCTACCGGCTCACCGACATCGCCCCCACCGCGGACTCGATGTTCGAAGCCACCTCCACCGGCCGCCTCGCCGCGCCGGGTGTCGATGTCATGGAGCTCGACATCGCCGGTTCACCGGCGGTTCTCTACTTCCGACAGCACCCGCCCTCCAAGGCCGGGTGGACCCCTGGGCTCTCCTCGCTCACGGGCGTGTCGCTTCCGCTGGTCAAGCAGGACTGCGAGGCGGTGCTGATCGTGGCGGCGGAGCCGTACGTCTACGGGATCGGTTTCGGCCAGGGATATCTCGCCGTGGCCGACTCGCGAGAACCGGGCTTCGGGCTGCGCTGCGCGCTGCGCGCGGTGGACCCCGCACGGGTGCGCGACGTGGGCCGGCGGGCGCTCGGCGGCCTGCCGCGACACGACTCCACCTACGTCCCGGACGGTATCCCCATCGGTGGCGTCGGCATCCGGGACTACGCCGAGCTGGTCAAGAAGCTCGGTGGCCTGATCAAGGCGTCCGACCTCGGTCTCAGTCACCGGGAGAGTGTCTCTGTCGAAGGTGCGGACGGCTTGCGTCTGCCCATCCCGCTGGAGCCGACGGCGTTTCGAGCCCTGCTGCACCGGCTGAACGAGATCAGCGAGCGCGAGGTGCCATCCGACTTCGAACGGTTGGAGGCCATCCGGCCGGTCGGCTCCGAGCCGCTCCGCGACAGGTTGGACGCGCTGCTGGACGAGGCGCTCCGCGGTCAGGGGGACCCCCGGCTGCACGTGGCGGTCCCGTCCACCCTGATCGAGCTGCGCCACGAGGCCCGGTCCTACCGCATCAAGGTCGGTAGCGTCGCGATCGTCCGAGAGGAACTCGATCTTGACGACCTTCGCCGGCGGTGCAAGGTGCAGCACTGCATCAGCCCCTCCGCCGCCCTCCGCGAGGGGACCGTCGAGATGTGTGCCGACAGTGAAGGGAAGGAGTCGATCGGCCGGGCCCGGGCCATCCGCTGGATCGAGGCCGTGGGGTCGATCGGGTCGCATGTCTACCAGCTCAGCGACGGCGACTGGTATGAGTGCGGCGCTACCTACGTGAGGTCGGTGCAGCGTCGCCTGCAAGAGCTCATCGTGCCCGAGCCGGAGGTGACCATGCTGCCGTGGCGGGCCGGCGAGTCCGAAGAGGACTACAACGTGCGCATGCAGGACACGCTCGGACGAGGCCGATATCTGTGCCTCGACCGCAAGTTCAGCCGGACCCGGCAGCAGCGCCGGGGCAAGGGGTACGAGGCGTGCGACGGGCTGACCGACCGCCACACGCTGGTGCACGTCAAGGCGGCAGGCAGCTCAGAGCCTCTCAGTCACCAGTTCGCCCAGGCGCTGATCTCGACCCGGACGTTGTACAGCGAGCCGGATGCTCGGGCGAAGTTCAGCGCGAAGGTGGCAGAGCTGAGCGGCGGGCTGCTCACCGTCCCGGAGGACTTCGTCCCGAGCAAGGTCGTGCTGGCTGTTCTCCTCAAGGGGAAGGAGCTGACGCCGGACTCGCTCTACCCGTTCGCCCAGGTCGCTCTCGTCACGCTCGCTGACACGCTCCGGCGTGACCATGGGGTGATCGTCGAGGTCGTCGGCATCCCGAACGACTCCTGAGGTGAGGAGGGCGGCTGCGGCCCGGCCGTACGAGTGGTGTGTCCAGTCAGTCGAACTCGCCATTCTTCGCGCCGTCGATGAAGGCGTCCCATTCGCCGGAAGTGAAGATCAGCGCGGGGCCGGTGGGGTTCTTGCTGTCGCGGACGCCCCGGTGTCCGCCGGACAGTTCGGCGACTTCGACGCAGTTGCCGCCGTCGGGTCCTGATCGGGTGGACTTGCGCCACATGGCTGTGTCGAGTTCTCGGATCAGCTCGTCCATCGCTGCAACGTCTCCTTGATCAGTTCCCGGGACTCGCGCTGGGGCAAGGCTTCGGAACGAATCGCCTCATATCTGTATGTTAGGGCGCTGACGTCCTCTGGTCGCTCTGTTACTCGGCTCATGATTCCAGCGGACTCGACATACGCCGTGTCGAAGACTCCATGAGCTTGCGCGATGGCGAATCCGCCGGCAAGGCCGGTCGTGGAGTAGGCATTGAGGGGCAGGATCTGGATCGTGATCCGGGGGGCCTGGCCCGCTTCGAGGAGGTGGGTGAGCTGCGCGGACATGACAGCAGGGCTGCCGATCGGGCGATGTAGCACCGCCTCGTCGATCACGATCCAGAGCAAGGGCGGCTTGGGGCGCATCAAAATGCTCTGGCGCTCCATCCGGGCGACCACAAAGGTCTCGATCTGCTCGGATGTCGCGCCGACATCGCCGCTCAGCACGGCACGGGCGTAGTCCTCGGTCTGGAGGAGGCCGGGCACGACCAGAGGTTCCCAGGTTCGGATGGCCTCCGCTGTGGCCTCGACGTCGAGCCAGGGCCGGAACCACGGAGGAGCCGATGCGTGGCTGACCATGGGCCAGAGCCGCACAAGCGCCCCTTCTGCCTCCAGCGCCTCGTCGCAGTGGCGGGCGAACTCCTCCGTCGGTGATCGCCTGGCTGTCTCGATCATGCTGATCGTGCCGACGGAGTAGGACACCGCCTTCGACAGGCGGACCTGGGACCAGCCTCGCGCCTTGCGGTGTCGCCGCAGCTCGAAGCCGAAGAGTGCGGTCGGCGAGTCAGCGGGGCACAGCTCGCTTTCCTTCGGCACCTGACCTCCCGGGGGATCGCCACTGTTTCAACGAAGCTTTCACTGAAACAGTTGATGGCATGACGAAGTCGATCGACTACTGAATGTAGCCAAATCTTGGGATGGTGGGAAGGTCGATCGAGGCCGACTTCTTCGAGTGGGTGAAGCCGTGAAAGTGCCGAGTGCGGAGCCGAGGGTCATCGGTTCGATCCAGCTGGTGGGCATTCGCGAGTCCGTCTCGCATGCTCGCTCCGAAGTGCGCAGATGGCTCGGAGACGATCACCCCGCTGTCGACGACGCCGTGCTCGCGGCGTCCGAGCTCGTGACGAACGCGCTCCGGCACTCCGACGCCAGGCCGTACGACTTCATCGGCCTGACCGTCACCGGGACGGAGGAGTTGGTCTACGTGCTGGTGCGTGACCCCGGTTCGGCGTTCTCCGGGCCGCACGTCCGGAAGGAACCGGAGGCGGAGGACGGTCGCGGCCTGCTGATCGTCGGTGAGATCTCGGAGGATTGGGGAGTCCGGGAGCACGGCCGTGGGCGGGGCCGTACCGTCTGGTGCGCCATCCGGGTCCTAGACCCGGCGCGTGCCGGCCGGCGAGTCTCGCCGGCTCAGCCGCCATCCGGTCGTCGCCCAGCACATCCCCCAGAGCAGGAAGAACGGCGACCACAGCAGCAGATCCCAGCGCGCCAGGGTGCGAGCCAGGGCGGCGTGCTCGACAGGCGGCGGGCGGACACCGGTCACCAGCAGTACGTCGCCGACGAAGCCGAACCCCAGCGCTCCGATCGACCGGGCGATCATGAAGGTCCCCAGTGTCCAGGTGATCACGAGTAGCAGCCGGCGCGGGACCCTCGCACCCCAGGGCCGCACGGTGGCCAGCGCGACGATGACACCGACCACCGCGGCACCGGCCAGCACCCAGTGGCTCGCCACGAACATGGGATCACGGGCGAGCAGCTGCTCGCGCAGGTGTGGAGGCAGCGGGTCCTTGTCGGCCAGCGCGTTGGCCCCCAGCGCCTGGGCGAGCTTCATCGATCCGTACGCCGCGGCGCACGCCGCGGCCCCGTACGCACCCGCCCTCGCCCGATCAGCCCGCGACACGTCTGGTCGCCACTGTGTAGGACCTGGCCATCTCCAAGGACAGCCCGATCACGACGATCCCGAGGACTCCGTGGTACCACTGCCAGCCCACACCGATGCCGACGAACCCGTCCAGGATCATGATCCCGCCGCCGCCGCCGACGGCCAGGAGCATCCCGGCCAGCACGAGCAGCATCAAGGGTCTCGGCACCCTGCGCCCCGGCGCCGTGACGGTGGCGATGGCCACGCACGCACCGAGCACGCCGGTCGCGGCTGCGAGCCACTGCCCGGCGGCCGCGTCCAGGAAGTAGCTCTCGGTCTCGGCGGCGGAGACGGGCGGCCCGCCCGGGAACCCGAGCCGGGCCTGCAGGGCGAAGGCGGCCTTTCCCACGGCGTACCCGAGGAACAGCACCGCCATCGCGTACGCCGGCCAGCGTCGTGGATGATCAGAATGGGCCATGGCAACGACGGTAGAGGCCGCTCACCAGAGCATCACTCCCCTTCGCGGGGGAGGTGCCTCCCTGTGAAGGGGGAGCCATGTGATGATCAACCAGGCTGGGGGAGTCCGATCATGGCGCCCAGGACGCGTACCGAGTGGCCGAACCCCGGCCCGTTGTCCTGGAAGGCACCCTGGAGCTGGCCGAACACCTCGAAGTTCACCCACCCGTACAGGGACGTCCACGCTGACAGGGCGCGGAGCAGCACGTCGCCGGGCACATCAGGCATGAATGCGCCGAGGCTCGCCTCCGCCTCGCCCGCCAGCGCCGGATCGGTATCGAGGGGGGCGGCCGGCGCCAGCGCCCCGGCCCGGTGGGCGTCGGCGAGGATGCGTCCGAAGACCACCAGATCACGCACCCGGGGCCCGATCGTGTCCTGCGGCGCCTGGTAGCCCGGCACCGGCGAGCCGTACAGCAGCGCGTACTCGTGCGGGTGCGCGAGCGCCCAGTCGCGCACGGCGTGGCACACGGCCGCCCACCTGGCCGGGAAGTCGTCCGGTGGCGTGGCGGCGTCGGCGTGCTCCACGGCCTCGCCGAGCGCGTTGTAGCCGTCGATGATCAGCGTGGTCAGCAGGTCGTCGCGGCTCGGGAAGTAGCGGTAGATGGCCGAGGACACCATGCCCATCTCGCGCGCCACGGCACGCAGGGACAGGCCGCCGGCTCCCTCGGTGGCGAGCTGCCGGCGGGCGATCTCCACGATCTCCCTGGTCAGCTCGGCGCGGACACGTTCTCTCGCGGTGCGGCTGGCTGTCATGCCCACGACGCTACCAGAGCACCGCAAGGAAAAGAGAGCACCGCTCTTGACGATGGCTGCTCTTTTGAGAGAGCATTGCTCTCGTAAGCGAACGGCAGTCACTGGAGGTTCACATGCTCGCCATCGCCAAGGGCATCAACCTGGCCCTGATGTTCGTCCTGGAGCTCGGCGTGCTGGCCTCCGTGGCCTACTGGGGGTTCACGGTGAGCCCGAACTGGGCGGTCAAGCTGCTCGCCGGTCTGGGCGCCCCGGCGCTGTTCATCGCCGCGTGGGCGCTGTTCGGGGCGAACGGCGGGGCCAACGCCGTGGTGCCGCTCACCGGCGCCGCCCGCGTCGTCCTGGAGATCGTCTGGTTCGGCGGCGGGGCGCTCGCGCTCTACGCGGCCGGCCTGGCCACCCCGGCCGTCCTCTTCGCCGCCGCCTTCGTCGTGAACGCGGTTCTCCGCATCGTCTGGAAGCAGGTCTGAGCACCCCTGCCGAGGCGCCGCGGGGCTAGGCTCTGCGGATGAAGACTGCCGTGATCGGCCTGGGCGACATCGCCGAGAAGGCGTACCTGCCCGTGCTCGCCACCCAGCCCGGCCTCGACCTCCACCTCTGCACCCGCGACCGGCGGGCCCTGGACCGGCTCGGCGACGTCCACCGCGTCGCGGCGAGGTTCACGTCCGTCGGGGAGGTGATCGAGGCGGGGGTCGAGGCCGCGTTCGTCCACGCCGCCACGACCGCGCACCGCGAGCTGGTCGAGCCGCTGCTCAAGGCGGGGGTGCACGTCTTCGTGGACAAGCCGCTCGCCGACAACCTGCCGGACTGCGAGCACCTCGTACGCCTGGCCCACGCCGAGCGCCGCTCCCTCATGGTCGGCTTCAACCGCAGGTACGCCCCCGGCTACGTCGGCCTCGCGGCGCTGCCCCGCGACCTCGTCCTCCTGCAGAAGAACCGCGCCGACCGGCCGGAGGACCCCCGCCGGATGGTGTTCGACGACTTCATCCACGTCGTGGACACGCTCCGCTTCCTCGCGCCCGGCGAGGTCACCGGCACCAGGATCCGCACCCGCGTCACCGGCGGCCTGGCCGAGCACGTCGTGCTGGAGCTGACCGGTGACGGGTTCACCGCGATCGGCTCCATGTGCCGGGTGAGCGGCGCCGCCGAGGAGAGCTGCGAGGTCATGGGCGGCGGCGTCAAGCGGCGGGTGGTCAACCTCGGCGACGTGGTCGACTACGCGGCGGGGGAGACGCTCGTGCGCCGGCCCGACTGGGTGCCGGTCGCCCGGCAGCGCGGCATCGAGCAGGCCTGCCTGGAGTTCCTCGACGCCGTGCACGCCGGCCGCCTGCTCACGGCCGACGACGCGCTCGTCAGCCACGCGATCTGCGAGGACATCGTGCGGCAGGCCCAGACGGGGAACACGTCCGCGTCGAACGGAACAGGCTCGAAGGGCGCGACCGGCTGAGAGGTGCGCTCGGCCGGCCGGGCGTTCGCGGGCCGGCGCTCGCTCATCCACCGGTCGGACTCGCTCAGCATCCGCCCGAACTGCCGGCCGCCGAGCCGGGTCAGCACGGTGAAGCCGCTCCGGTCGCTCAGCGGGCTGGAGGACGAGACGACGCCCGCCACCGCCCCGTCGTACAGGGCGGGGCCGCCGCTGCCGCCGTCCGGGGCGTGGCAGTTGCGGGTGACCAGCACCCCCGGCCCCCGGGCGATGCCCTCGGAGGCGTCGCCCAGGCAGTGGTACAGCTCCATGCCCGGGTACCTCCTGCCCGCCGGGTAGCCGAGCAGCTCCAGGCCGCGCAGCGAGGTGCCGGGTCGCGTGCGCAGCGTCCTCAGCCCCGGCCCCGTGACGTCCTCCAGGGAGCGTCCGTGCCGGGCGACCCCGACCAGGCCCACGTCGTACGGGAGCTGGGCCTCGGTGTCCGGCCCGTCGCGCCACCGGTCCGGCACCCACGTCCGCACGGCCCGCCACACCCCGAGCGGCGGCCGGCCGTCCGCGAATCCCGGCAGGAACGACACCTCCCGCATCCTCCTGCCCCGGTCGTACAGGCAGTGGGCGGCCGTGAGCACCAGGCTCCGGCTGCGCGACCTGATCACCGCGCCCCCGCACAGCACGGTCCGGCCCGTGACCGGGTCACGGGCCAGCACCACGCCGGCCAGCCTCCGCTCCCCGGTGAAGGGCGCGGGGACGGGCGCGTACCCCAGCCGGTCGCCGCCCGGTGTCATGACGTCGTGGTGCGGCACGGACCGCGACGCCGACATCTGGGGCGCCGACGGATGGAGGAGGGCGAGGGGCAGGGTGAGGGACAGCACCGACCTGAGCACGTACCCCACCCTAGATCCCCGATGATCAGTGCCCTGACCTGCGACACCACGGTTTACCCAACCTAGGGGCGGCCCCGGGCGCGGTCGCTCAGGGGTACAGGCCGCGCATCCGGTGCGCCTCGGCGACCCGGCCGACGCCGATGACGTGCGCCGCCTGCCTGAGGGTCAGGCCGCGCTCGCCGGCCAGCGACCGGACCTCGCCGAACGCGCTCTCCATGAGGTCGCGCAGCTTCACGTCGACCTCCCCGGCGCTCCAGGAGTACGCCTGCATGTTCTGCACCCACTCCAGGTACGACACGATCACCCCGCCCGCGTTGGCCAGGATGTCGGGGACGACCGTGGTGCCGCCGGCGGCGAGGATCTCGTCGGCCTCGGGCGTGGTGGGGCCGTTGGCGCCCTCCACGACCAGGCGGGCGCGGATCCGGGGCGCGTTGGCGGCGGTGATGACGTTCTCCAGCGCGGCGGGCACGAGCACGTCGACGTCCAGCTCCAGCAGGTCGTCATGGCCGAGCGCGTCGGCGTGGGGGTAGCCGAGCACCCCGCCCGCCTCGGCGGCGTGGGCGCGCAGCGCGGCCACGTCGAGCCCGCCGGGCGCGTGGACGGCGCCCGAGGCGTCGGACACGGCGACGACCACGCAGCCCGCGTCGGCCAGGTACTGCGCCGCCAGGGCGCCCACCTTGCCGAAGCCCTGCACGGCGACGGTGACGCCTTCGGGCGAGCGGCCGAGCGCGGCCAGGGCCGCGATCTGCACGCCGCGCGAGGTGGCGCCGGCCCGGCCGAGCGAGCCGCCCAGCGTCGTCGGCTTGCCGGTGACGACCCCCGGCACCGAGTAGCCGGTGTTGACGCTGTAGGTGTCCATGATCCAGGCCATGGTCTGCTCGTCGGTGCCGACGTCGGGGGCCGGGATGTCCTTCTCCGGGCCGATCATCGGCAGGATCTCGTTGACGTAGCGGCGGGTCAGCCGCTCCAGCTCGCGCGGCGTGAGGGCCTTGGGGTCCACGGAGACGCCGCCCTTGGCGCCGCCGTACGGGATGCCCACGAGGGCGCACTTCCACGTCATCCACATCGCCAGGGCGGTCACCTCGTGGATGTCGGTGGCCGGGTGGAAGCGGATGCCGCCCTTGGCGGGGCCGCGCGAGATGTTGTGCTGCACCCGGAAGCCCTGGACGACGTCCATGCGGCCGTCCTCACGCCGCAGGGGGACGGAGACGGTCAGGGAGCGGCGGGGCGTGGCGAGCATCGTGCGCAGGCCGTGGTCGAGCCCGAGGTGCTCGGCCGCCTGGTGCAGCTGCTGGAGAGCGGAGTCGAGGGCCTGGCGGCCCGGGGTGGTGAGGTCGGCGCTGAGGGCCGGGTTCGTGAGCGCCGGCGTCATTGACGGCACCATGACGGTCATGGAAGGAGTGCCTCCTGGTGAGTACCCCCGAGTCTGAGGTAAGCGCCGTTGCCTGCCTCTTTGGGGGTAGGTGTCGCGATCATCCTAAGGCTGCGCGTTTCGTCACGACTGGGTTTTTTTGATAGTCGTGGAGAAACGGTGCTGCTTTCATCGATCCAACCCGTTGATCAACACGCCGGCCAGGTGCCACTCTGGCAGGCTTGGGTACGGGAGTGTGCCGAACTGTCGAATCGGGGGGTTGCGATGCCCGCACTGGTGATCGGGCCGATGCTGCGCTACGTCGATGCGTCGAGCGCCTCCATCTGGGTGGAGACCGGAGAGCCGTGCACGGTCGCCGTGATCGCGGCCGGCCGCTCGTACGAGTCGCGGACGTTCACGGTGCACGGCCACCATTACGCGATCGTGGACCTGACCGACTTAGCGGCGGACGTCGACGGGTACGCGGTGGAGCTGGACGGCGAGCGGGTGTGGCCCCTGGAGGGCCGGCCGCCGAGCCGCATCCGGCTGCTGCCGCCCGAGGGGCCGCGCCGGATGACGTTCGGCTCCTGCCGGACGAGCGTGCCGCACGACACCGCCCACGTGCTGACCCACGGCGAGGACGTGCTGCGCGCCTACGGCGGCCGCCTCATGGAGGCGGGCGACGAGGAGTGGCCCGACCTGCTGCTGCTGATCGGCGACCAGGTCTACGCCGACAGCCCGTCGCCCGGCATGCTGGAGTTCATCCACGCCCGCAGGGACACCGAGCCCAAGAACGAGATCGCCGACTTCGAGGAGTACGCCGAGCTCTACCGCCGCGCGTGGACCGACCCCGAGATCGCCTGGCTGTTCTCGACCGTGCCGACCGCGATGATCTTCGACGACCACGACCTGCGCGACGACTGGAACACCTCGCAGCCCTGGCGCGAGCAGATGGCCGCGACGAGCTGGTGGCGGCGCCGGGTGATCTCCGGGCTCGGCGCCTACTGGATCTACCAGCACCTCGGCAACCTGTCGCCGGCCGAGCGCGAGGCCGATCCGCTGCTGCGCTCCCTGCGGGAGGGCGGAACGGACGGGGGCGGCCTTCTCGACGACTTCGCCGAGAAGGCGGACGCCGACCCGGCGAGCACCCGCTGGAGCTACGCCCGCGACCTCGGCCACACCCGCCTGATCATGATCGACACCAGGTGCGCCCGCCAGCTCACCCCCGGCGACCGCAGGATGCTCGACCCGGGGGAGTGGCAGTGGCTGGTCGATGAGGTCTCCCAGCCCGCCCAGCGGCTGGTCATCGGCTCCTCGATCCCGTTCCTGCTGCCCGAGGGCGTCCACTCGGTGCAGAACTGGAACGAGGCCCTGTGCGACGGCGCGTGGGGCTCGTGGGTGCGGAAGCTGTCGGAGAAGTTCCGGCAGGCCGTGGACCTGGAGCACTGGGCCGCGTTCCGCCGCTCGTTCGACGACCTGGCCCGGCTGCTGGTCCGCGTGGGCAAGCCGGTGCTCATCCTGTCGGGCGACGTCCACTACTCCTACGTGGCCAAGGCGAGCGCCGGCGACATCCACCAGGTCGTCTGCTCGCCGATCCGCAACCCGCTCAGCCCGCTGCTGCGCTGGGCCAACGTGTTCACCCAGTTCGGCATCGCGACGCTGGTCGGCGGGCTGCTCGCCCGGTCGGCGCGCATCCCGCGCCCGCCGTTCCGCTGGCGGGTGACCGAGGGGCCGTGGTTCCAGAACGCCCTGGCCACCCTCACCTTCCCCGACCAGGCCACCTGGTACGAGTCCTCCGGCAACACGATCAAGGAGATCGCCTCTGTGGAGCTGAGGTGATCAGGCGCCGCCCTGGACGACGCGGGCGGCCTCGGCCCGTTCCTTCTCAAGTGCCTGGCGGACCTGGCCGAAGTCCGCGGAGTGCATGGTCAGGGCGGCGGTCTGGAGCTTCTCCTCCGCGCGGCGCCAGATCTCGACGAGGTCCGTCTCCCTCTTGCACGTGACGTCGGCGACCGCGGCGGCCGTCTCGGCCTTCTCCGCGTCCCGGTCCGCCCACCGGTCGTCGGCGGCGGCGGCCAGGGGATCGGCGTACTCCTTCTGGCCGCGGGCGCGCATGCAGGACCGCCATCTGCCGAGAGCCGCCCGGACGTCGAGGTCCGTGGTCCTGGTCTGCTCGAAGATCTCCCGCTCCAGGCGCGCCAGGAGGGGCGAGTCGGCGCCGTGGACGTAGACGCGGCCCGTGCCGTCCTGGAGGCACGTGTGCGCCGCTGCTCTCTCCGCCGCGTTGCGGTAGCCGCCGCGTGCCCGGTCCGCCCGGTCTCGTTCCCCCTCGGCGGCGGTGATGGGGGCGCGATAGCCGGCCCGCTGGGCGACCAGGGGCTCTATGACCCCGTAACGGCGGCGGTTGGGCGCGTCGATCATGGCGACGGCGGGCAGGGCCGGCCGGTCGTAGCCCTTCTGCTGGAGGCATCGGCCGGCGAGGACGTCCGCTGCCCGCTCCACGCGCTCGATGTCCGTCTCGGATCGCTTGTAGGCGTCGAACGGCAGGCGCAGCGCGCGTGCCTCGGCGGACGGGTCGATGACGGGCGGCCGGCTCGCGGCCGGGGCGGTCGCGGGAGCGGAGGCGGCGCACGCGGCGCTGGACGCCAGTGCCAGCGTCACGCAGCCCCACGCCCACCGGCCGGCGATCACCCTACGTCGCAGGGAACTTTCCTGAACCGCAGGGACTCGACGGTGTTGTCGAAGCCGTTGTTGGTGAAGTCGCTGTCGTTGCTGCGCGGCGCCGCGTAGTACCTGACACCGGTCAGATTGTCGCCGCTGTAGAGGTCGATGCCCGAGTACGACGCGTTCGCCATGGAGCTCGCCTGGTTCTCCAGCGCGCCCAGGTCGTCCCGCTGCTGGGTGACGCAGGTGATGTCCTTGCGCGCGCCCTGGTAGTCGTCGTGTTCCCAGAACGTGATGAGGTTTCTCGAGGCCGACGCCGCCTCGGCCGGGCTGACGGTCAGCACGGAGATCGACGTGACGAGTGCCATCCCCGCGACCGCGAGTTTCTTCATGTGCCCTCTTCCCGTGGAAAGGCGGGAGCCGGCCCGCCACGAGAAGCTGATCTTGGCAACGAGTGATCACGTTTGTCAAGATCGTGGGCGTTCGTCCCCCATGACAGACGTGCGGCCCCGCCGCAGGCGAGGGTTCGCGGCGGCGCCGCACGTCCGGTCCCGATGCGCTCCGCGCACGGAGGCGCTCCGCGCAAGGACGCGCTCAGCGGAAGGAGGAGATGGCGTCGACGAGCTGGTCGACCGCCCAGAGGAGGTCCTCCTCCGAGATGACGATCGGCGGCGCGAGCCGGATCGTCGAGCCGTGCGTGTCCTTGGCCAGCACGCCGCGCGCCATCAGCGCCTCCGACACCTGCCGGCCGGTCGCCAGCGACGGGTCGATGTCGATGCCCGCCCACAGGCCGCGTCCGCGTACGGTCACCACGCCGTCACCGACGAGCTCGCCCAGCCGCGCGTGCAGCACCTCGCCGAGCCGGGCGGCCCGGTCCTGGAACTCCCCGGTGCGCAGGATCTCGATCACGGCGCTGCCCACGGCGCAGGCCAGCGGGTTGCCGCCGAACGTGGACCCGTGCTGTCCCGGCTTGATGACGCCGAGCACGTCCTCGTTCGCGGCGATGGCCGACACCGGGACGACGCCGCCGCCGAGCGCCTTGCCCAGCACGTACATGTCCGGCACGACGCCCTCGTGGTCGCAGGCGAACGTGCGGCCGGTGCGCCCGAGCCCCGACTGGATCTCGTCGGCGATCATCAGGACGTTCTCGGCCGTGCACAGCTCGCGCAGCTGCGTCAGGTAGCCGTCCGGCGGCACCAGCACCCCGGCCTCGCCCTGGATCGGCTCGACCAGCACGGCGACCGTGTCGGCGTCGATCGCCTCACGGACGGCCTCGACCGAGCCGTACTTGACGATCTTGAAGCCGGGCGTGTACGGGCCGAAGCCGTCGCGCGCGTCGGGATCGGTGGAGAAGCTGACGATCGTGGTGGTGCGGCCGTGGAAGTTGTCCTCCATCACGATGATGGTGGCCTGGTCCGGCTGCACGCCCTTGACCTCGTAGCCCCACTTGCGGGCCACCTTGATCGCGGTCTCGACGGCCTCGGCGCCGGTGTTCATCGGCAGGATCATGTCCTTGCCGGTGAGGTCGCCGAGCCCGGCGCAGAACTCCGCGAACTGGTCGTGGTAGAATGCCCGGCTGGTCAGCGTGAGGCGCGCGAGCTGCCGCTGCGCCGCCGCGACGATCTTCTCGTTGCCGTGGCCGAAGTTCAGCGACGAGTAGCCGGACAGGCAGTCGAGGTAGCGCCTGCCGTCGACGTCGGTGACCCAGGCCCCGTGGGCCTCGCGGATCACCACGGGCAGCGGGTGGTAGTTGTGCGCGCTCCGGCGCTCGATCACGCCGATCAGCTCTGAGCTGGTCGTCATCTTAGTCGTTCCCCCTGATCTCCAGTGTGCAGCACTTCGGGCCCCCGCCCGCCTTGCGCAGCTCCGACAGGTCGACGGGGATCGGCTCGTATCCCCGCCGCTTCAGCTCCAGCTGAAGGTCGGAAGCCTCGTAGTTGATCACCACGTGGGTGCCGTCGCTGACCGCGTTGAGCCCGAGCACCTCGGCGTCGGCCGCGTTCGCGAGCACCGCGTCCGGGAACAGCCGGGCCAGCACCCGCCTGCTGCCCTCGGAGAAGGCGTCCGGGTAGTAGCAGACGTTGTGGCCGTCGAGCGGGAACAGCGCCGTGTCGAGGTGGTAGAAGCGGGGGTCCACCAGCGTGAGCGACACCACCGGCCGGCCCAGGAACTCCTGCGCCTCCAGGTGCGCGGCGACGTTCGTGCGGAAGCCGGTGCCGGCCAGCACGACCTCGTCCAGGGTCAGGAAGTCGCCCTCACCCTCGTTGACGTGCTCCGGCTCCAGTACAGGATACCCGCGCTCGGCGAACCAGCGCAGGTACGCCGGTCCCTCCGGGCCGCGCTGGGGGAAGGCGAAGCGGGCGCCGTACGCCCGGCCGTCCACGACGAGGGCGCCGTTGGCCGCGAACACCATGTCCGGCAGGCCCTCGACCGGGTCGATGAGGCTGACCTGGTGCCCGAGGCTCTCGTACACGGACTTGAGTCCCTCCCACTGCCGGATCGCGACGTCGCGGTCGGCGCCGGCCTCGGGATGCATCCACGGGTTGATGGCGTACTCCACCGTGAAGTGCTCGGGGCGGCACATGAGGAAGTGCTTGGGCATGCAGGTCTCCGTAGAGGTCGGGCAAGGCTGCGGGATTCCGCGTGAGGGGGACGAAGACACTCTAAGAATGTATGTTTATGCAGGCCAAGCAATGTGAATGGCGTGTTCGCGCGGGTCTGTTGCGAGTATGGGCCGACGGCACGCGATCCGTTGCGCGGGCTACCGGACGGCCGCTTCGGGGGGCGTCGGGAGCGCCGCCGCACCCCCCGGGACGTCGGGCAGTGCGGCCCCCGGAGGCACGTCCACCAGCCGCGACAGCACGATCGAGCTCTTGGTCCGCACCACGAACGCCTCCGCCGCGATGCGCTCGATCACCCGCTCCACATGACGCACGTCCGTGGCGCGGATGTGCAGCAGCGCGTCGGCCTCTCCGGTGATCGTCGCCGCCGCGACCACCTCGGGGAACTTCGCGACCGCGAGCGCGATGTCGGACGGCTTGGTCTTGCCCTGGCAGAACAGCTCGACGTACGCCTCGGTGGTCCAGCCGAGCGCGCGCGGCGCCACCCTGGCGCTGAACCCGGTGATCACGCCGGTCTCGCGCAGCCGGTCCACCCGGCGCTTGACGGCCGACGCGCTCAGCCCGACGAGGTGCCCGATCTCCGCGTAGGTCTGGCGGGCGTCCTCCACGAGGGCCGCGACGATGGCACGATCCAGCCGGTCCAGTTCCACGCGCCCTGTATACCGCCTCGCCCCGCCGCGGCGCGACGCGACCGTTCCCGGCGCGCCGCACGACATGACCGACATGCGGCAGACTAGGCGCCGCGCGCCGCCACGCGACGGCGCCCGTACGTCGCCGGAGGGTTGTCCATCGATGAGCACAGCGCGCTTCCCCGAGGGGTTCGTGTGGGGAGTGTCCACGTCCGCCTACCAGATCGAGGGGGCGACCGGCGAGGACGGGCGCGGCCCGTCGATCTGGGACGTCTTCCCCGGCGGGCGCAACGGCGATCCGGCCTGCGACCACTACCGGCGCTACGCCGACGACGTACGGCTGATGAAGGACCTCGGCATGGCCGCCTACCGGTTCTCGGTGAGCTGGCCGCGGGTCATGCCCGACGGCAAGGGCCGCCTCAACGAACCCGGCCTGGACTTCTACGACCGGCTGGTGGACGAGCTGCTGGCCGCGGGCATCGCGCCGTACGCCACCCTCTACCACTGGGACCTGCCGCAGGCCCTGGAGGACGAGGGCGGCTGGACCTCCCGCGACACCGCCCATCGCTTCGCCGACTACACGCGGGCCGTCCACGACCGTCTCGGCGACCGGGTCGGCACGTGGTTCACGCTCAACGAGCCGTGGGTGGCGGCGTTCCTCGGCTACGGCTCGGGCGTCCACGCGCCCGGCAGGCGCTCGGCAGCCGAGGCGTTCGTCGGCGCGCACCACATGCTGCTCGCCCACGGGCTGGCCCTGGAGGCGCTGCGCTCGGCGGGCGCGCAGCGGGCCGGCATCGTGCTCAACCTCTCGCCCGTGCTCACCCCCGGCCAGCTCGGCGACCTGTCGTCGCAGCCGTCCGAGGAGGACGCGGAGGCGGTGAAGCGGATCGACGCGCTGCACAACCGGCAGTTCCTGGACCCCGTGCTGCGCGGGAGCTACCCCGCCGACCTGCTGCCGGTCGTCGAGCGGATCGCCGGGCTCGGGCACATCCGCGACGGCGACCTCGACCTGATCGGCCGGCCGATCGACCTGCTGGGAGTCAACTACTACACGCCGACCGCCGTGCAGGCCCAGCCCGGCGCGGCCGGCGACGCCTCCTTCCCGGGCAGCGAGGGCGTCCTGTTCTGCAGCGTGCCCACCGCCGTGACCGCCATGGGCTGGCCCATCGTGCCGAGCGGGCTGACGCTGCTGCTGAGCCGCCTCTCGCGGGAGTACCCCGGGACCGAGCTGATGATCACCGAGAACGGCGCCGACTTCGTCGACGTGCTGACCCCCGAGGGCATCCACGACATCGAGCGGACGAGCTTCATCGAGGAGCACCTGCGCGCCCTGCGCGTCTCCCTGGACGAGGGGGCCAGGGTGAGCGGCTACCTCGTGTGGTCGCTGCTCGACTGCGTCGAGTGGGCCGACGGCTACCGCCGCAAGTTCGGCCTCGTCCACGTCGACCTGGAGACCCAGCGGCGGCGGCTGAAGGACAGCGCCCTGTGGTACCGCGACGTCATCGCCCGCAACGGTCTGCCGGACGGCCGGCCGCGGCGGCCCACGCTGGAGACCGTCGCCGCCCGCGCCGGCGTCTCCCGTGCCACGGTCTCTCGGGTGGTCAACGGCGAGGCGTCGGTCAGCGCCGAGGCGCGCGACGCGGTGCTGCGCGCCGTCCGCGAGCTCGGGTACGTCCCCAACGCCGCCGCGCGCAGTCTCGTGACCCGCAGGACCGACGCGGTGGCGCTGGTCCTGTCCGAGCCGCGGCAGGGCGGCGACGCGCTCATCGCCGCGATCGTCAGGTACGTCACGAGCATGCTCGAAGGGGCCGGCAAGCAGATCACGCTCATGCTGGCCGACACGGCCGAGAGCCGGCGCCGCGTGCTCCAGCACGTGGAGGCGCGGCAGGCCGACGGGGTCGTGCTGCTGCCGCCGGACGACCACGGCCCGCTGGCCGAGCAACTGGCTCGCACCGGCGTGCCGGTCGTGCTGCTCGGCAGGCCCGCCGTCGCCTCGCTCGTGCCGCACGTGGACGTGGACAACGCGGGCGGCGCCGGCGCGGCCACCGCCCACCTGCTGGAGCGGGGCCGCCGCCGCATCGCCATGATCTGCGGGCCGACGGATCTCGTGGCCGTGCAGGACCGGCTGGCCGGGCACCGCGACGTGCTGCACGAGGCGGGGCTGCGGCCCCTGCTCGCCCTGGCCGGGCCCGACCGCGAGTCCGGCGCGGAGTCGGCCCGGCGGCTCCTGGCCGACCACCCGGAGCTGGACGCCGTCCTCGCCACCTCCGACGACCTGGCGATCGGCGCGCTGCGGGCGGCCCGGGAGGCGGGCCGGCGGGTGCCGGACGACCTGGCGGTCGTGGGCTTCGGCGACATCGACGCCGCCTCCTGCACGACCCCGGCCCTGACCACGGTCCGCGTGCCGGCCAGGGACCAGGCGCTGGCGCTGGCACGGCTCTTGCTGTCCCGCCTGGACGGGCGGCACGCGGGGCCCGTGGTGCTGCCGGCCCGTCTGGTCGTTCGTGACTCGACCTGACGGGCCGTCGGGTCATGGCGGTCAGGAGGTCGAGAACGTCAGCCAGTTGAGGTTGACGAAGTCGGCCGGCTGGCCGCTGGCGAAGGTCAGGTAGACCGTGTGCCTGCCCGTCACCGGCGAGATGTTGGCCGGAACCGTGCGCCAGCTCTGCCAGCCCCCGGTGGAGGCCACCGCGAAGTCGCCCACCGGGGTGGCCGTCAGGCTGTCCAGGCGCACCTGCACGAGCCCGCTCACCCCAGCGGCCGCCCCCGAGGCGACGCGCACCCTGACCTGCCGGGCCGCCTCGGAGCCGAAGTCGACGTCGTCGAAGCGCAGCCAGTCGCCGTTGGAGACGCCGCCGACGTTCTGGCCGCCGCCGGTGTCGGTCGTGGACTCGACCATGGTGCCCGACTGGGCCTGGTAGCGCTCGGCCTGGATCGTGGAGCGGGCGTCCACGCCGCCGGGCGGCACGGTCGGGGTGCCCGTCGGTGTGGGGCCGGAGCCGCCGCTCTGCCACACGGCCACGTAGTCGACCAGCATGGACCGGCCGGGCACGGTCGCGGCGGTCGGCGTCGGGCCGGCCAGCGCGTCGGGGAAGGCGCCGCCCATGGCCACGTTGAGCAGCAGGAAGTAGCCGGCGTGCCCGGTCATCGAGCTCCAGGTGCCGGCGTCGAGCCGGGCCTGGCTCACGCTGTGGAACTGCTGCCCGTCCACGTACCAGCGGAGCTCGTTGGGGCTGGCGGAGCGGTCCCACTCGAAGCGGTAGGTGTGGAAGGCCGACTGGCAGGTCGAGCCGGGGCAGGCCCGGCTCGCGCCGAGGCCCGTCGTCTCGTTGCACGGCCCGCCCGGGTTGACGCCGCAGTGCAGGACGCCCCAGACGGAGTTGACGCCGTTGACGTTCTCCATGATGTCGAACTCGCCTGTGCCCGGCCAGTTCCAGTAGTTCCCCCGGTACGGCGAGCCGAGCGCCCAGAACGCCGGCCAGTAGCCGAGGGCCGCGTCGCCGGTGACGTTCGGCATCTGGATGCGGCCCTCGATGCGCAGCACGCGGCCGTCCGCGGGCTTGAAGTCGGCGCGCCTGGTCTCGATGCGGGCGGAGGTCCACTCGCCGGAGGAGCTGCGCTGCGGGGTGATCCGCAGATTGCCCGAGCCGTCGAGGCTCAGGTTGGCCGCGTTGCCGGTGTAGTTCTGGATCTCGCCGGTGCCCCAGTTGCCGGGGCCGCCCGGGTAGGCGTGGCCGGTGTCGACGATCCAGTCGGACGAGGACGGGGCCGACCCGGCGGCGCCGCCGAAGTCGTCCGACCAGACGAGCGACCAGCCGGAGGGGGTGGGCGGGACGGCGGCGGAGGCGACGGCGGCGTGGACGAGCAGGCCGGCGAGCGTGACGAGGACCGCGGACGCGGCGGCCAGGCGACGCCGGTGGCGCCGGTCGGACAGGAGGCGCGTTGTCATGGTTGCTCCTGGGGATGCGGGGGGCGCGGAGCGAGTACCGAGCTGAGAGAGCGCTCTCTTAGGAGGAGGGAAACACGCCATGAGTCTCGTGTCAACAATCCCTGGATAGAGGGAGAGCGCTCTCGCCCCTGACGGGGAGGCCCGGAACGCGAACGAGCCGGGGCGCGGCTTCCGCACGCGCCCCGGCTCGCCGGGAGTGGGTCGGGGCTAGGCCTTCTCGGCCTCGCCGGTGGCCGCCTCCAGGGCGTCCTCGGGCGACGCCTCCAGGTCCTGCTCGGCCTCGGCGCCCGCCTGGGCGGACGCCTTGTCCAGGCGCACCCAGCTCGTCACGCTCTCCACCGCGAACAGCACGAACAGGTAGGCCGTCAGGAGGGCCAGCACCAGCGTCGCCCAGCCGAGCGCCGCGCCGACGCCGATGAGGAGCAGCCGCACCTCCCAGCCGAGGCCCGCGTAGAACACCCAGGCGGGCGGCCAGATGCTCTGCCGCGTGCGGTAGACGGTGTCGTAGGTGTGGTAGCCGACCACGTACACCAGCACGAACAGCAGCCACTTGGGCGCGTCGGCCGCCAGGCCCACCGCGATGATGGTGAGGAACTCGGCGCCGCGCAGCAGCGGCGGCGTGAGCCAGTCGAGGCGGCCCAGGTGGTTGCGCGGCGCGGTCGGCAGCACGAGCACCACGACGACCAGCACGGGCAGCAGCAGGATCGGCCCGGATGTCAGCAGGCCGGTCGCGGCGATGACGGCGACCGCCACCAGCGCCGCCAGCGTGGCGGGGACCGGGGGCAGGCCCTTGCCGAGGCGGCCGGACAGGGCGTGGACGAGGGGCCCGTCGTCGCGGTAGGCGAGCAGGCGGGCGGTCTGGATGCGGCGGCGTTCCTCGTCGGGGTCCGGCGTGGGGGTGGCGGCGGCCTGCGGATAGGTGATCATGCGAGCGACCTCATGAGGCGTCCGGTGAGGGTGTAGACGGCGGCGACGGTGCCCCAGATCACCAGCGTGAGGAAGGTGATGCGGGCGTCGAAGAGGGCGGCGGTGATCGCGATGGCCGCGAACCGCTCGCCGATGGGGAAGACGATCATCTTACGCGCCCAGTGGACGGCGCGGTACCGCCCGGCCTTGGACCACATCTTCAGCACGCCCCGGATGCCCGTGCTGCGCTCGACCCGGCGGCGCTCCAGCGCCTTGCGCAGGTCGCGGTCGTCGGGCGCGGTCAGCGGCAGCGTGGGCAGCTGGGCCGGCGGCTTGCGGCGGTTGGCGACGCCGTAGGAGAAGTCGAGCAGGTGGCGCACCGACTGCAGGCCGAGCGCCGCCAGGGCGAGGATCCAGATCTCCTCGCCGTTGCCCGACACGACCCAGCCCACCGCCAGGCCGGCGAAGACGACGTACTCCTTGAACCGGTCGAACGTCGCGTCGAGCCACGCGCCGAGCACGCCGAACTTGCGGGCGTAGCGGGCGACCTGCCCGTCGACGCAGTCGAAGACGAACGCGAAGTAGATGAGCACGCCGCCCAGCACCATCCACGGCCGGTCGCCGGTGGCGAAGCAGGCCGCCGCGAGCACGCCCAGCGTGATGGAGATGAGCGTCACCTGGTTGGGCGTCAGCCCGCGCCGGGCCGCCCAGCGGGCGATGAAGCGGGAGTAGGTGGAGACGAAGTACGTGGTGAAGAAGCCGTCGGCGCCCTTGACCGCGTTGTTGAGCCGCGCCCGGTCCTCGTCGAAGCCGGACATGTCGGCGACGGCCTCGGCCGCCTCCTCCTGGGTGGTCACGCGGCGGTAGAACAGGTCGCGCCGGCCGCGGACGCCGACCGACACGCCCTTGCGCACCAGGCCGAAGACCAGGAGCTGCACCAGGTCGTCGTCCTCGCCGAACAGGTGGGCCATGCCGGCCATCTCGCGGCACGCCTCGGCCAGGACGGGCGCGTTGCGGGTGCTCACGTGCAGCGGGCCGAGCATCACCGTGTTGGGCCGGGTCACCGCGTGGTGGGCGGTGCCGACGGAGACCACCCTCGACTTGCCGACGCGGGAGCGCACGGGCAGCCCCTCGAAGCGGCGCAGGCTGATCTCCGGCTCCGCCTCGTCGATCGGGACGGTCTCCTCCGCCGCCTCGTCGGTCGTCTCCGGCCGGGGCTCCTTGGCGATGAGGGCCAGCGCGCCGCGCTTGGTCTTGGTGATCTGGTAGATGAGCTCGTCGTGGATCAACGAGTCGGCGGGGAGGATGAGGAGGCTCTCCGTCGCGGACTCCGCGACGTCGGCCAGCGCGCGCAGGGCGGCGGCGACGTCGCCGGACTCGATGGTCGCCGGCCGCGGATCCAGGGACAGGATCTGGCTGCGCAGTCGCTCTGCCACGGTCGGGGCGCCGGGCAGGGCCGCGAGCCTCGGGCCGGTAGGAGCGGTGTCGGGGCCGGGCGAAGAGCCCAGCAGGACCACGCGGGTCATGACTCCCTTTCGAGGCAAGTTGCGGGGGGATGAACGTGAGATATTGCGGGGGACAGGCGTCTGAGTCTAATGAGAGTCGCGCAGAGTCGCGTCATCGACGCGGTCCCGTAACAGATAGAGCGTGCGGCCATAAGATGGGCGAGTGACCCTCTACCGTGACGAAGGCGTGGTTCTGCGTACGCAGAAGCTCGGCGAGGCCGACCGCATCGTCACCATCCTGGCCAAGCGCACGGGCAAGGTGCGCGCCGTAGCCAAGGGCGTGCGGCGCACCACCTCGCGCTTCGGCGCCCGGCTGGAGCCGTTCACGCACGTCGACCTGCAGCTCCACACGGGCCGCACGCTCGACGTCGTCACGCAGGCCGAGACGATCAGGCCGTACGGCGAGCCGCTGGCCGCCGACTACCCGCGCTACACCGCGGGCACGGCGATGCTGGAGACCGCCGACCGGCTGACCCACGGCGAGAAGGAGCCGGCGTTGCGCCAGTTCCTGCTGCTGGTGGGCGGGCTGCGCACGCTGGCGGAGGGCGGCCACGAGCCGCGCCTCGTGCTCGACGCCTACTTCCTGCGCTCCCTGGCCGTGGCCGGCTACGCGCCCGCGCTGGACGCGTGCGCCAAGTGCCAGGCCCCCGCGGTCAGGGCGTTCGCCATCGTGTCCGGCGGCGTGGTGTGCGGCGCCTGCCGGCCCGCGGGCGCGGCCGTCCCGGCGGGTGAGACGATCGGGCTCATGACGGCGCTGCTGCGCGGCGACTGGACGAAGGCGGACGCCTCGGAGCAGCGCCACCGCAGCGAGTGCAGCGGCCTGGTCGCCGCGTACCTGCAATGGCACCTCGAACACGGAATACGCTCTCTGCGACACGTCGAAAGGGAGCCAGTGTGAACGTCCGACCCCCGTCCCCGCACCCGTCCGGTGCCACGCCGCCGCCCATCCCCCGCGACCTGGTGCCGAGACACGTGGCCATCGTCATGGACGGCAACGGACGCTGGGCCAAGGCGCGCGGGCTGCCCCGCACCGAGGGCCACAAGGCCGGGGAGGCGTCGCTGTTCGACGTCATCGAGGGGGCGCTGGAGCTGGGCGTGCCCTACCTGAGCGCGTACGCCTTCTCCACCGAGAACTGGAAGCGCTCGCCCGACGAGGTGCGCTTCCTCATGGGCTTCAACCGCGACGTGATCCGCCGCCGCCGCGACGAGCTGCACGCCATGGGCGTGCGGGTGCGCTGGGCGGGCCGGCCGGGGCGGCTGTGGAAGAGCGTGATCTCCGAGCTCCAGACGGCCGAGGAGATGACCGAGCGCAACAGGAAGCTGACGCTGCAGTTCTGCGTCAACTACGGCGGGCAGGCCGAGATCGTGCAGGCGGCCGTCAAGCTGGCCGGCGACATCGCGGCGGGCCGGGTCAAGCCGTCCAAGGTGGACGAGAAGGTCTTCGCCCGCTACCTCGACGAGCCGGAGATCCCGGCGGTGGACCTGTTCGTCCGCTCGTCGGGGGAGCAGCGCTTCTCCAACTTCCTGCTGTGGCAGTCGGCCTACGCCGAGATGGTGTTCCTCGACCGGCTCTGGCCCGACTTCGACCGCCGCGACCTGTGGGAGGCGTGCGAGGTCTACGCCAAGCGCGACAGGCGCTACGGCGGGGCCGTCCCGAACCAGGTCTGAGCGAGCCAGGCGAGGGAAGGCGGCGGGAGTTGAGCGACCGGGCCGCCTCACGGAGTGAGGCCATGAGCATGGACACGTACGTGGTGGAGCCGATCGGCTGGGTCGAGTCGCCTCTGACCGACCGGGACCAGGCGCCGAAGCAGGGGGACGAGGGCTCACCCGAGGCGTGGCTGGTGTTCGAGGAGCGGGTGCGCGAGGGGCTGGGCGATCTGCGCCCGGGCGACGAGGTCATCGTGCTGACCTGGCTGGACCGGGCCCGCCGCGACGTCCTGTCCGTCCATCCGCGCGGTGACGCGGGCAGGCCGCGGCAGGGCGTCTTCAGCACCCGCTCGCCGGACCGGCCGAACCCCGTGGGGCTGCACCGGGTGGGCGTCCTCGCCGTCGAGGGGACGCGGCTGCGGGTGCGCGACCTGGAGGCGCTGGACGGCACGCCCGTCCTGGACGTCAAGCCGGTGCTCGACCGCGACACCGAGCGCTAGCCGCTCTGCCCACCCCGGCGCCGGACCGGTCACAGGCCGGATCGGTCAGGCGCCCGGATCGGTCAGGCGCGGCGGCGGGCGCGGTAGGCGGCGACGTGCATGCGGTTGCCGCAGGTGCGGCTGTCGCAGTAGACGCGCGAGCGGTTGCGCGACTCGTCGACGAAGACCCGGTCGCAGTCGGGCGCCGAGCAGGTGCGCAGCCGCTCCCACTCGCCCTCGACGAGCAGGTGGGCCAGCGCCACCCCGCAGTCGGCGGCCAGGTGCTCCGACAGCGTCGCGTCGGGCGCGAAGTAGTGGACGTGCAGCGCGTGGCCGTCGTGCTCGGTCAGCCGGGGCGTGATCCGCGTCCCGGACAGCAGCGCGTTGAGCTGGCGCACGGCGGAGGGCTGGTCGGGCGCCGTGAACACCCGGTGGAACGCCTCCCGCACCAGCCGCACCTGCCCGAGGTCGCGCGCCGTGAGCGTGGTGATGCCGCTGACCTGCCGTGCCTCGACGAACGCCTGGAGCGTGGGCAGGTCGGCCAGCCGGTCATCGCCGCCGGTCGAGGGCGAGGTGTTGACCAGCTCGACGACCGTGGCCAGCGAGTAGACCATGTCATGGCCAAACGGCATGTTGACTCCTGTCTGGCGCCCATTCTAGCGTGGACGCAGCGTATCTCCAGTGAACGCGATCGGGGGCATCACGTGGGGTCACATCGCCGGATCGTGCTGGTCGCGATCGCCGGAGCGCTGATCATCTCCACCTCCGCCCCCCTCGTCCGGCTGGCCGACGTCGTCCCCGCCACCTCGGCGTTCTTCCGGTGCGCGTACGCCGTCCCGCCCATGGTGGTCCTGGCCTGGCTGGAACGCCGCAGGCTCGGCCCGCTCCCGCGCAGGGCGGTCGCCGTCGCGTGGGCCGCCGGCCTGCTGTTCGCCCTGGACCTGCTGTTCTGGCACCACGCCATCGCCTACGTGGGCGCCGGGCTGGCCACCGTGCTCGGCAACCTCCAGGTGTTCATCGTCGCGTTCGCCGCCTGGGCGCTCTTCCGCGAGCGGCCCTCGGGGCGGCTGATGGTCGCCTGCCCCGTGGTGTTCGCCGGGGTGGCGCTCATCTCGGGCGTCTTCGACAGCGCCGCCTACGGCTCCGACCCGGTGATGGGCGTGCTCGCCGGCGCGGCCACCTCGGTCTCGTACGCCGGGTTCCTGCTGCTGATGAAGGGCGCTTCCCAGCGGGCCGCCGGGCCGCTCGCGCACGCCACCGCCGTGGCCGCGGTCGTGGTCGCAGCCCTGAGCCCCGTCTTCGGCGGCGCCGACCTCACCCCGTCCTGGCCCGCGCACGGCTGGCTGTTGGCGCTCGCGCTCGGGCCCCAGGTGCTCGGCTGGTCGCTCATCACGTACACGCTGCCGAAGCAGCCGGCGGCGCTCACGGCGCTGCTGCTGCTCGTGCAGCCCCTGACCACCGTGGGGCTGTCGGCGGCCACGCTCGGCGAGCGGCCGTCGCCCCTCCAACTCGCCGGCTGCGCGGTGATCGTCCTCGGCGTCCTGTACGGCTCGCGCGGCGCTCAGCCGGCCCGGACGGAGGACGAGCAGGACGCGCAGGTGCCGAAGACCTCGACCGTGTGAGTGATCTCGGTGAAGCCGTGCTCGCTGCCGACCGTCTCGGCCCAGCGCTCCACGGCCGGGCCCGCGACCTCGACGGTGTGGCCGCACCGGCGGCAGACCAGGTGGTGGTGATGGTCGCCGCTGGCGCACGCGCGGTAGACCGACTCGCCGTCGTCGGTGCGCAGCACGTCGACGTCGCCGCCGTCGGCCAGCGCCTGGAGGGCGCGGTAGACCGTGGTCAGACCGATTTTGGCGCCGTGCTGGCGCATCTCGGCGTAGACGTCCTGCGCGCTGCGGAACCCCTCGCTCCGGCGAAGGGTGTCGCGCACGGCATCGCGTCTCGTGCTCATGCAGCCTCCCTGACAGGCGTGGGATCCTCTTGTACGCCCGGCTCCCGGACACGGCCCCGGCGTACGAATCTACCGACACCGAGGGCCAGGACGAAGCCGCCGAGCGCGAGAAGGACGATCGCGGCGCCGGGCGGCACCCGGCTCGACAGCGAGGAGGCCAGCAGGCCGCCCACCGCGGCCACCACGCCGATCACCATGGCCAGCGCCATCGTCGAGCGGAAGCCCCTGGTGAGCTGCTGGCTGGTGGCCACCGGGATCACCATCAGCGCGCTGACGAGCAGCAGGCCCACCACGCGCATGGCGATGACCACCGTGAGCGCGGCCGTGACCGCGATCAGCAGGCTGAGGAAGCGCACCGGCAGGCCGTTCGCCCGGGCCATCTCCTCGTCCTGGCACAGCACGAACAGCTCCCTGCCGAAGATCGCCACCACCGCGATCACCGCCACGGCCAGCGCGCCGATGATCCAGATGTCCTGGGGCGTGACGCTGGCGATGGCGCCGAACAGGTAGGAGGTGAGCTTGGCGTTGCTGCCGCCCGGAGCGATGCCCATGAGCATGACGCCGCCCGCGATGCCGCCGTAGAACAGCAGCGCCAGCGCGACGTCGCCGCTCGTCCGGCCGCGCGCCCGCACCAGCTCGATCGCCACGGCGCCCGCGACGGACACGACGACGGCGGTCAGCACCGGCTCGGCGCCGGTCAGGAACCCGAGCGCCACGCCGGTCAGCGCCACGTGCCCGATGCCGTCGCCGAGCAGCGACAGGCGCCGCTGCACGATGAACGTGCCGACGGCGGGCGCGCACAGCCCCACCAGCAGCGCCGCGATCAGCGCCAGCCGGAAGAAGTCCGTCTGCAGCAGCTCGATCATGCCTCTCCCTGCCAGCTCGTCAGCGGTCCGGCGCACGCGTCGCGCCCGAGGACCTCGGCCGCGGCGCGCTCGTCCGGCGCGTGCGGATGGACGTGCTCGTGGCCGGGCCGGGCGCACTCGCCCTCCGGCCGGGGCGGCGCGCCGTCGTGGACGACGAGGCCGTCGCGCACCACGACGCCCCGGGTGATCAGCGGCTCCAGCGGGCCCAGCTCGTGCGCGACCAGCACGATCGTCCGGCCCTGCAGTGCCAGCGAGGCGAGCGTGTCGGCCAGCAGGCGCTGCGTCTCGGCGTCGACTCCGGCCGTGGGCTCGTCCATGACGTACGTGTCCGGTTCGCCCGCCAGCGCGCGGGCGATCAGCACCCGCTGCTGCTGGCCGCCGGACAGCTCCTGCACCGGGTCGCCGGCCCGCGACGACAGGCCCACGGCCTCCATTGCGTCCGTCACCGCGGCCCGGTCCGCCGGGCTCGTACGGCGCAGCCGGCGCTGCCGCGCGATCCGGCCCGAGGCCACCACCTCGCGGACCGTGGCGGGCACGCCGCCGCCCACCTGGAGCCGCTGGGGCACGTAGCCGATGCGCCACCAGTCGCGGAACCGCGCGGGCTGCCGGCCGTACAGGAGGGTCTGGCCGCCGGAGAGCGGGATCAGGCCGAGCAGGGCCCGCACCAGCGTCGACTTGCCGGAGCCGTTGGTGCCCATGACCGCGACCACCTCGCCGGGGCGGACCGTGAGGTCGACGCCGCGCAGGATGGGCCGCCGGTCGAGGGTGACCCGCCCGCCGGTCATCGAGAAGGCCGTCTCGTCCGCGGCGTCCGAGGTACGGGCGGTCTGCGTGATCTGGCTCATGGTCATGCTCCACATCCCAGTGCCGTGCGCAGGGTGGTGAGGTTGCCCCGCATCGCGGACAGGTAGTCGCCTGACGGCTTGCTCTCCAGCGGGTCGAGCACGGCGGTCCTCGCGCCCACCTCGTCGGCCAGCACCTGCGCGACCTTGGGGTTGGCCAGCGACTCGGTGAAGATCGTGGTCACCTTCTCGTCCTTGGCCAGCTTGGCGACCTCGGCCAGGCGGGCGGGGGAGGGCTCGGCGTCGGGGTCGAGCGTGATGCCGACCTGCTTGAGGTGGTAGCGGTCGGAGAGGTAGCCGAACGCCTCGTGGGCGGTCACCAGGCTACGGGTTCGGCAGGTCGTCAGGCCCTGGGCGAACTCCTTGTCCAGCGTTCCGAGCGAGGCGGCCGTCGCGGCGGCGCGGTCCTTGTAGCCCTGGGCGTGCGCCGGGTCGGCCGCCGCGAGCCGCTCGCCGAGCTTCACGGCGACCGTGGCCAGGCGCGAGGGGTCGAGCCAGAGGTGCGGGTCGTAGGAGACCTCGTGGTCGTGTCCCTCCTCGCCGGCCTCCGCGCCGTGGTCCCCGGCGGGGAGCGTGGTGACCGCGGTGGCCGCGTCGAACGCGCGCTCCGGGTCCACGGCGTCGTCCACGGCGGGCTGCACACCCTTGATGTAGACGGTCAGCGTGGCCTCGCCCAGCTCCGCCATCTGGTGGGCGCCCAGCTCCAGGTCGTGCGGCTCGACGCCGGGGGCGGTCAGCACGCTCACGGCGGCGTCGGGGCCGCCCACCTGCTGGCTGAGCCACTGGAGGGGATAGAAGGCCGCGACCACGGCGGGCTTGCCGCCGCCCGCCGCGGAGCCGGTCTCCGCCGAGCCGGCTCCGCACGCGGTGGCGGTGAGGAGGGCGGCTCCGGCCAGCAGACCGACAGCGTACGACCGGGACAATCCTGACATCATGCGAGCCAGTATGCGGCAAAATGAAAATGGTTGTCAAAATCCCCGAGGGTCCTGCGAAGTGCCGGCTCCCATCGGAGCCGGGGCGATGAGCAGGGATTCCGGACGGCGACCGGGGGCAAGGGGCGCCGTCCGGTGGGCCGCGGGGGCGGCCCGCCGCAGGTAGCGGGTCGTTACCTGGGCATCCCGTCATCGCCCCGGTGGGCGCGCCGGCAGAGCCGTTGCCGGCGCCCGGGGCGACGTGTTGGGGGCCTCCCTTCGCGGAGGTGCGGGGATCGCGGGGCGGGGGTTATGGAGTCGTCAGGCGATGCTCGCCCGTGTAGACGTTCATCGAGGTGCCGCGCAGGAACCCGACGAGCGTCAGCCCCTCCTCGGCGGCCAGCTCGGCGGCGAGCGACGACGGCGCCGAGACCGCGGCGAGCACGGGGACCCCGCCCATGACCGCCTTCTGCACCAGCTCGAACGAGGCCCGCCCCGACACCATCAGCACGGTCTCGCGCAGCGGGAGCCTGCCGTCGCGCAGCGCCCAGCCGAGCAGCTTGTCCACCGCGTTGTGCCGGCCCACGTCCTCGCGCACGCACAGCGGCTCGCCGCCAGCCGTGAACAGGCCGGCCGCGTGCAGGCCCCCGGTCCGGTCGAAGACCCGCTGGGCCGCGCGCAGCCGGTCCGGCAGGGCGGCGACGACGGCCTGCGTCAGCTCGACGGGATCGTCCCCGGCGCTCCAGCGGGCGACCGTGCGCACCGCCTCCAGCGACGCCTTGCCGCAGGCTCCGCAGGAGGACGTGGTGAAGAAGTTGCGCGGTTCGGGCGCCTCGACGCCGGGCGCGAGCCGCACGTCCAGCACGTTGTACGTGTTCCCGCCGTCCACCGTCGCGCCCGCGCAGTAGCGGATCGTGGCGATGTCGTCCGCCGAGCCCACGGCCCCCTCGCCGACCAGGAACCCGGCGGCCAGGTCGAAGTCGTGGCCGGGCGTGCGCATGGTGACCGTCAGCGGCGTCCCGTCGAGGCGGATCTCCAGCGGCTCCTCGGCGGCCAGCGAGTCGATCCTGCGGGTGCGGGCCGTGCCGTCGACCCGCAGGATCCGTCTCCTGACGGCGACCCTAGACATAGCCGTACCCGAAGCGGCCCTTGACGCAGAGGTTGCCCTTGGTCACCGGGTTGTCGTGCGGCGAGGTCACCTTGACGATGCTGTTGTCCTGCACGTGCAGGGTCAGGTTGCAGCCGACCCCGCAGTAGCTGCAGATCGTGGTGGTCTCCGTCTGACGCGCCTCGTCCCACGTGCCCTCGGCCCGCATGTCGAACTCCGTCTTGAACGACAGCGCGCCCGTGGGGCACACCTCCACGCAGTTGCCGCAGTAGACGCAGGCCGAGTCGGTGAGCGGCGCGTCGAACTCCGTGGAGATCGTCGCGTCGAAGCCCCGGCCCGCCACGGCGATGGCGAAGGTGTTCTGCCACTGGTCGCCGCAGGCGTCCACGCACTTGTAGCACAGGATGCACTTGGCGTAGTCGCGTACGTAGAGGTCGTTGTCCACCTTGGCCGGCTGCTCGACCGTGGCCGCGTCGTCGCCGAACCGGGAGGGGTCGGCGCCGTACTCCTCGGTCCACTCGGCGGCGCGCGGCGTGGTCGACAGGTCCACGGAGGAGCCGAGCAGCTCCAGCACCACCTTGCGGCTCTGCCGGGCCCGCTCGGTGCCCGTGCCGACGCTCATGCCCGCCTCGGCCTTCCGGGAGCAGGCCGGGGCCAGCGTCCTCGCCCCCTCCACCTCCACGACGCAGACGCGGCAGGCGTTCTTCGGGGTCAGCGTGTCGCCGTGGCAGAGGGTCGGGACGTCCTTGCCCGCCGCGCGGCAGGCGTCGAGGATCGTCGAGCCCTCCGGGACCCGTACCTCCTCGCCGTCGATCCGCACGTCGATGAGCCGCCGGGGCGGCTGGAGCGGGATCATCCGAACACCCCCAGGCGGTCGATGGCCGATTCGACGGCGTTCCAGGCGGTCTGCCCGAGACCGCAGATCGAGGCGTCCCGCATGGTCCGGCCGACCTCGCGCAGCAGCACCAGGTCTTCGTCGGAGACCCGGCGCGACAGGCGGTGCAGGGCCTCCTCCTGCCGTACGGTGCCCACCCGGCAGGGCACGCACTGCCCGCAGGACTCGTCGCGGAAGAACGCCGCGATGCGCAGCAGCAGCCGCCTCATGTCCACGGTGTCGTCGAGGACGAGCACCACGCCGGAGCCGAGCGTGGCCCCCGCGTTCCTGGTGCCCTCGAAGGTGAGCGGGACGTCCAGGTCGGTGACGAACGCCCCGGCGGCGCCGCCGAGCAGGACGGCCCTGGTCGTGCCGGTGGTCCCGGCCAGCTCCAGCAGCTCCCGCAGGGTGGCGCCGAAGGTGAGCTCGTACACGCCGGGCCGCTCCACGGCGCCGGAGACGCAGAACAGCTTGGGCTCGGCCGCCGCGTACGCCTGGGCGCCGCGCTCCAGGATCGGCAGCACGTTGACCAGCGTCTCGACGTTGTTGACCACGGTCGGCTTGCCGAACAGGCCCTTCTCCACGGGGAACGGCGGCTTGCTGCGCGGCTCGCCCCGCATCCCCTCGATGGAGTTGAAGATCGCGGTCTCCTCGCCGCAGATGTACGCGCCCGCGCCCCGGCGCAGCTCGATGTCGAACGACAGGCCCTTGCCGAGGATGTCGTCGCCGAGCAGGCCGCGCGCGCGGGCGGTCGCGATGGCGTGCCGGAGCCGCGCGGTCGCCCTCGGGTACTCGCCTCTGACGTAGAGGTAGCCCTTGGCGCAGCCGGTGGCGTAGGCGGCGACGGTCATCGCCTCCACCAGCGCGTACGGGTCGCCCTCCATGATCACGCGGTCCTTGAACGTGCCCGGCTCGCTCTCGTCGGCGTTGCACACCAGGTAGTGCGGGTGGTCGGGTTGCCGCGCGGCGGCGTCCCACTTGCGGCCGGTGGGGAACGCGGCGCCGCCCCTGCCGACCAGGCCCGACTCCAGCACCTCGCGGATCACCCCGGCCGGTCCCAGCTCGAACGCCCTCCGGAGCGCGGTGTAGCCGCCGGCCGCCCGGTAGTCGTCCAGGCTCGCCGGATCGCTCGTGCCGACCCGCCGGAGCAGGATCAGCCCGTCCTGCCCGGCCTGCGGCACGGCAGCCGCCACCGGGGCGTCGCCGGTGACGTCCGGGCCGGGGGTGCCGCCGTCGGGTGCCGGCTCGTCCAGGGACAGGGTGTTCGCGGGAGCGTACACCTGGGCCCGCGGGGGTGTGCCCGCCTCCAGGGCGAGCGCGGCGGGCGCGCGCTCGCACAGGCCCAGGCAGGGGCTCTCGTGCCACGACCGGCCCTGCGGGCCCAGCGCCCCCTCGACCCGCCTGCGCACCTCCTCCCCGCCCTTCGCCTGGCAGGCCAGGTCGGTGCAGACGTGCAGCACCCGTCCGGGCCGCGGCTCCATGGAGAACAGCGAGTAGAACGTCGCCACCCCGTACGCCTCGGCGGGCGGCACGGTCAGGCGGCGGCAGATGTAGTCGAGCGCGCCCTCGCTGATCCACCCGACCCGGTCGTTGACCGCGTGCAGCGCGGGCAGCAGCAGGTCGCGCCGCGACTCGGCGCGGACGGCCACCCGCAGGTCGGCCTCGGCCCTGGAGCCGCCGTCCCAGGCGGTGGCGGGCGGCCCGAGCAGATCGTCGACGGTCGCGCGCTCCTCCTCGGACGGCTCGGCCCCGCGGAATCTCAGATCCATCTGGTCACCCGGCCTTCACGAGCTTCTCGACGCGGACGGCCGCCGCCTTGAACTCCGCGGTGCCGGCGATCGGGCAGGTGGCCTCGATGGTGAGGGAGTTGGTGTCCACCTCGTCCGGGAAGTGCATGGTCATGAACACCAGGCCCGGCCGGAGGGCGGGGTCGACGAACACCGGCGCGACCACCGATCCGCGCCGCGAGGTGATCCGCACCTCCTCGCCCGCGACCACGCCGAGCCGCTCGGCGTCCTCGGGGCAGAGCTCCACCGTCTCGCCCCGGCGCAGGGGGGAGGCGAACCCGGACGACTGCACGCCCGTGTTGTACGAGTCGAGCCGCCGCCCGGTCGTCAGCCGCAGCGGGTACTCCTCGTCGAGCAGGTCCACCGGCGGCGAGTGGCGCGGCACCGCGAACGGCGCCGGCATCCCCCGCCTGGCCGGGTCGCTCTCCCACAGCCTGCCGTGCAGGTAGGGCGGCTCCAGCGCGTCCTCCGACGGGCAGGGCCACTGGATGCCCTGCAGGTCGGCCAGCCGCTGGTAGGTCATGCCCCGGTGCTGGGGCGACAGGGCGCGCAGCTCGTCCCACACCTCCTCGGCGCCGGCGTAGTGCCAGTCGTGGCCCAGCCTGCGGGCCAGCTCGCACATGATCCAGATGTCGTCGCGCGCCTCGCCCGGCGGGTCCACGGCCTTGCGCACCCGCTGCACCCGCCGCTCGCTGTTGGTGAACGTGCCGTCCGCCTCGCACCAGGCGGCGCTGGCGGGCAGCACGACGTCGGCCATCTGGGCGGTCCTGGTGAGGAAGATGTCCTGCACGACGAGGTGGTCGAGCATCGACAGGCGCTTGACGCAGGCCGGCGAGTCGGCCTCCGACTGCACCGGGTTCTCGCCGATGAGGTAGCAGGTGGTCACCTCGCCTTCGGCCATCGCCTCCAGCATCTGGGTGAGGTTGAGGCCGTACCGGGGCTGGATCTCCTTGCCCCACGCGCTCGCGAAGCGCGTCCTGGTGGCCGGGTCGAGGATGTCCTGGAATCCCGGCAGGCGGTTGGGGATGGCGCCCATGTCGCCGCCGCCCTGCACGTTGTTCTGGCCGCGCAGCGGTGACAGGCCGGAGCCGTAGCGGCCGACATGGCCGGTGAGCAGGGCCAGGTTGATGAGGGCCCGTACGTTGTCCGTCGCGTTGTGGTGCTCGGTGATGCCGAGCGTCCAGCACAGCTGGGCGCGGTCGGCGCGGGCGTAGGCGTGGGCCAGCTCGCGGACGGCGCCCGCGGGCACGCCGGTGACCTGCTCGGCGGCGGCCAGTGTCCACGGCTCGACCGCCTTCCTGAACTCCTCGAAGCCGACCGTGGCGCGCTCGATGAACGCCTCGTTGTGCAGCCCGGCGTGGATGATCTCCCTGGCCACCGCGTGGGCGAGCGGGATGTCCGTGCCCACGTTCAGCCCGAGCCACAGGTCGGCCCACTGGGCGGTGCCGGTGCGGCGCGGGTCCACCGCGAACATCCGGGCGCCGTTACGGATGCCCTTCAGCACGTGCTGGAAGAAGATGGGGTGGGCGTTGCGCGCCGCCGAGCCCCACATCACGATCACGTCGGTGTCCTCGACCTCGTGGTAGGAGGACGTGCCACCGCCGCTGCCGAACACCGCCGACAACCCCGCCACGCTCGGCGCGTGACAGGTGCGGTTGCAGGAGTCCACGTTGTTCGTGCCGATCACCACGCGGGTGAACTTCTGCCCGACGTAGTTCATCTCGTTGGTGGAGCGGGCGCACGACAGCATGGCGAAGCAGTCGGGTCCGTGCTGGGCGACGTTGCGGCGGAATCCCTCCGCCGCCCGCTCCAGCGCCTCGTCCCAGGTGGCCCTGCGCAGCACGCCGTTCTCGCGCACCAGTGGATGGGTCAGGCGGTCATAGCCCATAATTCCCTCCATTCTGTATACCGGCTACGGTATGCCGACTAGACCGCGCGAACAAGGTTCGTGTTGAGCAGGTCGCTCACCGCGTGGATCGCGCGCAGCGTCGGCACCGGGGCGCCGGTGAGGTCGGCCAGCTCGACCACCGCCGCGAGCAGCACGTCGAGCTCCAGGGGCTTGCCCTTCTCCAGGTCCTGGAGCGTGGAGGTCTTGTGCTCGCCCGCCCTCTCGGCGCCTTTCAGACGGCGCTCGATGGAGACGCCCGGATCGCAGCCGACCCGTCCGGCCACCTCCACGGTCTCCCGCATCATGGTCCTGACCAGCTCCCTGGCGCCGTCGTGCCGGCAGATCCCGGCCATCGTCGCCCTGGCCAGCGCGCTGATCGGGTTGAAGGCGATGTTGCCCATGAGCTTGATCCACACGTCCTTGCGCAGGTCGCGCTCCACCGGGCACTTCAGCCCGCCTGCGATCGCGGCCGCGCTGAAGGCGGCGCACCGCTCGGTCGGCTCGCCGGTGGGCTCGCCGATGGAGAAGCGGGTGCCTTCCAGGTGGCGGATCACGCCCGGGCGTTCGATCTCGGTGGCGGCGTAGACGACGCAACCCACCGCGCGGTGCAGGGGCGGCGCGGCGGTCACCGCGCCGCCGGGGTCGACGCTCTCGATGCGGTAGCCCTCGTACGGGCCCTTGAGACCGTGGAAGTACCACCACGGGATGCCGTTCTGCGCGGCGATGATGCTCGTGGTCCCGTGCAGGAGCGGCTCGACCATGGGGCCGGCCGCGGCGTAGCCGTTGGCCTTGAGGCCCAGGAAGACGTGGTCCACCGGGCCCACCTCGGCGGGGTCGTCGGTGGCATGGGGGTGGGCGGTGAAGTCGCCCCTGGGGGTGAGCACCCGCACACCGGAGCGGCGTATGGCCCGCAGGTGCTCCCCTCTGGCGATGAGGTGCACCTCGACTCCCGCCCGGTGGAGGGCGGCCCCCACGTATGCGCCGATGGCGCCGGCGCCAAGAACCGCGACCTTCATGCGCGCTCCGTCCTCGCGTCGGTATTGCATTCGGTATACGGTATGGAAAACTCTCGGTCAAGGAGGTACCCGTGACCGTTCTGCGGCATGATCAGCAGGTGGAGTCGACGCCCTGGACCGCTGCGCGCGCTCTCGCGGCGGGCTCGGCGGTCGCCCTGGAGCCCGTTCCGGTCCCCCTCGCCGAGGCTCTCGGGTGCCGCCTCACCGCACCGCTGACGGCGCTGGTGGCGGTGCCGGGCGTGGACGTGGCGGCGATGGACGGCTACGCGGTGGCGGGCCCCCGGGGGCCGTGGCGCGTGGTCGGGCGGGTCCTGGCCGGTGGCGCCTGTCACGGGGAAGAGCTGGGCCCGGGGCAGGCGGTGGAGATCGCCACCGGCGCTCCGGTGCCCGCGGGCGCGGGGGCGGTGCTGCCGTACGAGCGCGCGAAGGCGGCCGGGCCGTGGGTCGATGGGCAGGTGGAGCCCGGGCGGCACATCCGGCGGCGGGGTGAGGACATCGCCGAGGGCGCGGTCGTGCTGGGGCCGGGCTCGGTGGTGACCCCCGTGGCGCTCGGGCTGGCCGCCGCGCTCGGCCACGACGAGCTGCCGGTACGGCCGCGCCCCCGCGTGGCGGTGCTGGTGACGGGCGACGAGGTCGTGGGCGAGGGGCTCCCGGCGCCCGGCCGGGTCCGCGACGCCATCGGCCCTTTCCTGCCGGGTCTGGTGGCGTGGGCCGGAGGCCGGGTGACGGGCACGGACCCGCTGCCCGACGGTCCGGACGCGCTGCGCGCCGCACTGGCCGCACTGGTGCAGGCCGACGTGGTGGTTGTGTGTGGTGCCTCGTCCAAGGGGCCGGCCGACCACCTCAGGGCCGTGCTCGCGGACCTGGGCGCCGGTGTGCTCGTCGACGGCGTCGCCGTTCGGCCGGGGCATCCGCAGCTCCTGGCGCGGTTGGCGGACGGGCCGCTGGTCGTGGGGCTGCCGGGCAACCCGTTCGCGGCGCTCGGCGCCGCCGTCACGCTGCTCGTGCCCATCCTGCGCGAGCTGGCCGGCGCCCCGGCCGGAACGGAGACGTCGGCGCTGGCCGGAGCCGTACGGGCACACCCGCACGACACCCGGCTCGTGCCGGTCCGGAGGTCGGGCCGGGGCGCGGTGCCGGTGGGGCACGACCGGCCGGGTTCGCTGTGGGGCGCGGCACTGGCCGACGCGCTGGCCGTCGTCCCGCCGCGGTGGACCGGCGGGCCGGTGGAGCTGATCGGGTTGCCTTCCGGGGGCTAGACAGGCCGATCGGGAGAGAGTAACCATTGCGGTCATACGGTATGCAGTATGCGGAATCCAGAGACCTTCGCGCGCCTCGTCGCCGGGGGGAAGGGTGGCACGATGCCGGAAACGATCTCGGGCGGTCATCTCGTGGCCAAGGCACTCAAGGCCGAGGGCGTGGACGTGATCTACACGCTCTGCGGCGGCCACATCATCGACATCTACGACGGTTGCGTCGATGAGGGCATCGAGGTCATCGACGTCCGCCACGAGCAGGTGGCCGCGCACGCGGCGGACGGGTACGCCCGCGTCACCGGCAGGCCCGGCTGCGCGGTGGTCACCGCGGGACCCGGCACGACCGACGCGGTCACCGGCGTGGCCAACGCCTTCCGCGCGGAGAGTCCCATGCTGCTCATCGGCGGCCAGGGCGCGCTGAGCCAGCACAAGATGGGCTCGCTGCAGGACCTGCCGCACGTGGACATGATGACCCCGATCACCAAGTTCGCCGCCACGGTGCCCAGCACGGAGCGCGTGGCCGACATCGTGTCGATGGCCTTCCGCGAGTGCTACCACGGCGCGCCGGGCCCGTCGTTCCTGGAGATCCCGCGGGACGTCCTCGACGCGAAGGTGCCGCTGGACAAGGCGCGCGTCCCCGAGCCGGGGCGCTACCGGGCCTCCACCCGCCAGCAGGGCGACCCCGAGGCGATCGAGCGGCTGGCCGACCTGCTGGCGCACGCGGAGAAGCCGTGCGTCCTGCTCGGGAGCCAGGTGTGGACGTGCCGGGCGACCGACGCCGCGATCGACTTCGTCCGCGCCCTGAACGTCCCCGCGTACATGAACGGCTCGGGCCGCGGCACGCTCCCCCCGGGCGACCCGCACCACTTCCAGCTCAGCCGCAGGTACGCCTTCACCAACGCCGACCTGATCATCATCGTCGGCACCCCGTTCGACTTCCGGATGGGCTACGGCAGGCGCCTGTCGCCGGCCGCCGCCGTGGTCCAGATCGACCTCGACTACCGCACCGTCGGGAAGAACCGGGACATCGACCTCGGGATCGTGGGCGACGCCGGCCTGATCCTCTCGGCGGCGGCCCAGGCCGCCAGCGGGCGCGTCGAGAACGGGGCCGCCCGGCGCAAGGAGTGGATGGACGAGCTGCGCGCCGTCGAGATCGAGGCGTCCGAGAAGCGCCTGCCCCGCCGGCTCTCCGACGCCCGGCCCATCGACCCCTACCGCCTGGTCCACGAGATCAACGAGTTCCTCACCGAGGACACCATCTACATCGGCGACGGCGGCGACATCGTCACCTTCTCCGGCCAGGTCGTGCAGCCCAGGTCGCCGGGCCACTGGATGGACCCGGGGCCGCTCGGCACGCTCGGCGTCGGCATGGCCTTCGCGATGGCCGCCAAGCAGGCGCGGCGCGACAAGGAGGTGCTGTGCCTGTTCGGCGACGGCGCCTTCAGCCTGACCGGCTGGGACTTCGAGACCATGGTCCGCTTCGACCTGCCGTTCATCGGGATCATCGGCAACAACTCGTCGATGAACCAGATCAGGTACGGCCAGGCCGCCAAGTACGGCGAGGACCGCGCCCGCGTCGGCAACACCCTCGGCGACATCCGCTACGGCGACTTCGCCAAGCTCCTCGGCGGTCACGGCGAGGAGGTGCGCGACCCGGCCGAGATCCGCCCCGCGCTGGAGCGGGCGAGGGAGTCGGGCAGGCCCTCGCTGATCAACGTGTGGATCGATCCGGAGGTCTACGCCCCCGGCACCATGAACCAGACGATGTACAAGTAGGGAGCGGCGGGATGAAGGCTCTCGAAGGTGTCCGCGTCCTCGACATGACCCATGTCCAGTCGGGCCCGTCCTGCACCCAGCTGCTCGCCTGGCTGGGCGCGGACGTGGTCAAGCTGGAGGCCCCGACCGGCGACATCACCCGGCAGCAGCTGCGCGACCTGCCGGGCGTCGACAGCCTCTACTTCACCATGCTCAACTGCAACAAGCGCAGCATCACCCTCAACATGAAGAGCGAGCGCGGCAAGGAGATCTTCACCGAGCTGGTGCGGAGCGCCGACATCCTGGTGGAGAACTTCGGCCCGGGCGCGGTCGACCGCATGGGGTTCACCTGGGAGCGCCTCCAGGAGCTCAACCCGCGCCTGGTCTACGCCTCGATCAAGGGCTTCGGCACCGGCCGGTACGCGAAGTTCAAGGCGTACGAGGTGATCGCCCAGGCCATGGGCGGCTCGATGAGCACCACCGGCTTCGAGGAGGGCCCGCCGCTGGCCACCGGCGCCCAGATCGGCGACTCGGGCACCGGGATCCACGCGGTCGCCGGCATCCTGGCCGCCCTCTACCAGCGCCAGCGGTCGGGGCGCGGGCAGCGCGTCCAGGTGGCCATGCAGCACGCCGTGCTGAACCTGTGCCGCGTCAAGCTCCGCGACCAGCAGCGCCTGGCGCACGGCCCGCTGCGCGAGTACCCGAACAGGATGTTCGGCGACGAGGTGCCCCGCTCCGGCAACGCCAGCGGCGGCGGCCAGCCCGGCTGGGCGGTCCGCTGCGCGCCCGGCGGCCCGAACGACTACATCTACGTCATCGTGCAGCCGGTCGGCTGGAAGCCCCTCTCGTCCGTCATCGGCCGTCCCGAGCTGGCCGACGACCCCGAGTGGGCGACGCCGGAGGCGCGGCTGCCGAAGCTGGACAAGATGTTCCAGCTCATCGAGGAGTGGACGATCCGCCACGACAAGTGGACGGTCCTCGACCGGCTCAACGCCGAGAACATCCCGTGCGGGCCGATCCTGTCCACCAAGGAGCTGGTCGCGGACGAGAGCCTGCGCGAGGAGGGCATCGTCGTCACGGTCGACCACCCGGAGCGCGGCGCGTTCGTGACCGTCGGCAGCCCGCTGCAGCTCTCGGACTCGCCGGTGGAGGTCGTCACCCCGCCTCTGCTCGGCGAGCACAACCAGGAGGTCTACGGCGAGCTCGGCGTCAGCGCGGACGAGCTGGCGCGGCTCAAGGCGAACGGAGTCATCTAGTGGAGCGGCGAGCAGGGACCGACAGCGGCAGCCCGCGTGACCAGCGAGGACCCGTGGGGAGCGCGACCACGGGCACAGTCCGCGAAGTGATCGAGAAGGCGCTCGCCGAGGGCCGCACGGCCCTGACGGCTCCCGAGGGGCGCAGGCTGTGCGAGGAGTACGGCATCGCCACTCCCGGCGAGGGCTTGGCCGCCTCCGCCGACGAGGCCGCCGAGCTGGCCAGGAGCATCGGCCTCCCCGTGGTGCTGAAGATCGTCTCGCCGGACATCCTGCACAAGAGCGACGCCGGCGGCGTGCTCGTCGGGCTGCGGACCGCCGAGGAGGTCCGCGAGGGCTACGACACGATCCTCGCCAACGCCCGCGCCCACGACCCCGACGCCAGGATCGACGGCGTCCAGGTGCAGCAGCTCGTCGGCGGCGGCCACGAGGTCATCGTCGGCGCCGTCACCGATCCCACGTTCGGCAAGATCGTCGCCTTCGGACTGGGCGGCGTCCTGGTCGAGGTGCTGAAGGACGTGACCTTCCGGCTCGCCCCCGTCTCGGGCGAGGAGGCCCTGGGGATGCTGGACGACATCAGGGCCGCCGAGGTGCTGCGGGGCGTCCGTGGCGCCGAGCCCGCGAACCGGCGGGCGCTCGCGGACCTCATCGAGCGCGTCGGCAGGCTGGTGACAGACGTCCCCGAGATCGTCGAGGTGGACCTCAACCCCGTCTTCGCCGACGCGAACGGCGCCGTCGCGGCCGACGTGCGCGTCCTCGTCGGGGACAGGCCGGTGGAGGTGGTCCGGCGGACGCGCGAGGAGATCCTCGGGCAGATGACGCGGATCTTCAAGCCCCGCGCGGTGGCCGTGATCGGCGCCTCCGCCGAGAACGGCAAGATCGGCAACTCCGTCATGCGCAACCTCATCGACGGCGGCTACAGGGGCCGGATCCTCCCGATCAACCCCAAGGCCGACGAGATCATGGGGCTGACCGCGTACCAGAGCATCTCCGACGTCCCGGGCGACGTGGACGTGGCCGTCTTCGCGATCCCCGCCGCGTTCGTCGCGGCCGCGCTGGAGGAGGCGGGGAGGAAGGGCGTGGCGGGCGCGATCATGATCCCGTCGGGCTTCGCCGAGACGGGGAACGTCGAGGGCCAGAAGGAGATCGTCGAGATCGCGCGCCGGCACGGCGTACGCATCCTCGGCCCCAACATCTACGGCTACTACTACACGCCGGAGAGCCTCTGCGCGACGTTCTGCACCCCGTACGACGTCAAGGGCAGCGTGGCGCTGACCTCGCAGAGCGGCGGCATCGGCATGGCCATCCTGGGCTTCAGCCGGACCACCGGGATGGGCGTCTCGGCCATCGTCGGCGTCGGCAACAAGGCCGACGTGGACGAGGACGACCTGCTGACCTTCTTCGAGCAGGACGACAACACCAAGGCCGTGGCCATGCACCTGGAGGACCTCAAGGACGGTCGCGGCTTCGTCGAGGCGGCGCGCAGGGTCGTCAGGCACAAGCCGGTCATCGTCCTCAAGGCCGGCCGCACCGCGATGGGCGCGCGGGCGGCGGGCTCGCACACGGGCGCGCTGGCCGGCGACGACAAGGTGTACGACGACATCCTGCGGCAGGCCGGGGTCGTGCGCGCGCCGGGGCTCAACGACATGCTGGAGTACGCCCGCGCGTTGCCGGTCCTGCCCGCGCCCCGGGGCGAGAACGTCGTCATCATCACCGGGGCGGGCGGCTCCGGCGTGCTGCTGTCGGACGCCGTCGTGGACGCCGGGCTGAGGCTCATGGACATCCCGCCCGACCTGGACGCGGCGTTCCGCGCCCACATCCCGCCGTTCGGCGCGGCGGGCAACCCCATCGACATCACCGGCGGCGAACCCCCGTCCACGTACGAGAACACGGTCCGCCTCGGCCTGGCCGACGAGCGCATCCACGCGTTGGTCCTGGGCTACTGGCACACGATCGTGACGCCGCCGATGGTCTTCGCCGAGCTCGTCGCCCGCGTGGTGGCGGAGGAGCGGGCGAAGGGCAACGTCAAGCCGGTCGTGGCGTCGCTCGCCGGCGACACCGAGGTTGAGGAGGCCAGCGAGTACCTGTTCGAGCACGGCGTGGTCGCGTACCCGTACACGACGGAGAAGCCCGTGGCGGTCCTCGGAGCCAAGTATCGGTGGGCCAGGGCCGCGGGGCTGCTGCGCTGAACGAGCCAGGCGCAGTCGAGCGGGTGAGGGGCTTCGGGGCGCTCTAGGAAGGGACAAACCTCCAGGAGGTCCGTAGGTGGACACATCGCACACCCCTCCGGCGACGGCCACGCCGCCGGTCGAGGACGAACGAGTATGGAAAGCGGGCCGGCTTGAGCCGATGCCCATCAGGAAGCTGCCCGACGCGCCTCCGTCGGTGCACATTCTCGGGCCGACGGTCTTCCTCGTCGCGCTGGGCGTGGGCATGGGCGAGTCGTACATGTGGCCCAGACTGGTGCTGCTGTTCGGGCCCGAGATCAGGTGGCTGTTCCTGATCGGCGTCACGCTCCAGGCCGTGGTGATGCTGGAGATGGCGCGCTACGCCATGGCGACGGGGGAGAGCATCTTCTCCGGCGCCGCGAGGGTGTTCAAGCCGCTGATGTGGTTCTTCTTCGTCGCGGCCATCGCCGTCTACATCTGGCCGGGACACCTGTCGGCCGGGGCGGCGGCGTTCGAGGAGATCACCGGCATCCCGTGGATGGTGACCGCCGTCGTCGGGCTCGTCCTGGTCGGCGTGGTCTTCAGCCTGGCCAAGGTGATCTACAACGTGCTGGAGAACGTGCTGTCGCTGCTCATCGGCGCGCTCGTGATCGGCACAGCCGTGATCGCGGCCATGGTCGGCTCCTGGAGCGACGTGGCCTCCACGCTCACCGGCATGTTCTCCTTCGGTTACCTGCCGCAGCAGGCCATGTCGGCGACCTGGTTCCCCGTCATCGTGGGGGCGTGCGCCTTCGCCGGGCCCTCCGGCATGCAGCAGATGTGGTACACCCTGCACCTGCGCGACTCCGGGGCCGGCATGGGCGCGCACATCCCGCAGATCCGCGGGCTGCGGCACGCGGGCAAGGAAGAGGAGATGCCCGCGCGCGGGTTCATGTTCGACACCGAGGACTCGGCCGAGATGGCCAAGTGGAAGGGCTGGCGGCGCTGGGTGACGTTCGACGCCCTGCTGCTGTTCTGGGGCATCACCATGCTGGTGACGATCTCGTTCACGGTGATCGCCCAGTCGGCGGTGCGGCTCGACCCGGGCGTGCGCGCCGTCATCCAGGGCGACGACCGCGAGGTCGCGCTCACCGCGATGGCCAACGCCGTCTCCTCGGCGGGCAGCTCGGCGCTCGGGGCGGTCTTCCTCGGGTTCATCGCGCTCATCGGCCTGAACGCGACCCTGGGGCTGTTCGACTCCTTCTCCCGGGGGCAGGCGGACATGACCTACAACTTCGTGCCCGGGGCCAAGCGGCTCGGCATGTCGCGCCTGTACGGGGTGTTCCTGTGGGGCGTGATCATCTTCGGCATCCTGATCCTGCTGTTCGGGCCCGCCGACGGCCCGAGCGGGATCCTGGACACGCTGGCGTTCCTGTCCACGTTCGCGATGGGCGCGTACTGCGTGACCCTGCTCCTGGTGAACAACCGCATGCTGCCCAAGCCGATCAGGCCGAGATGGTGGACGAACCTGATCATCGGGTTCGGGGCGCTGTTCTACCTCGGGATGCTCTTCTACAGCCTGTTCGCCTACGGCGTGGTCGTGGGCTGATGGGCGGACGGCACAGCCTCGAACTCGCCCTGCCGGGCGCGTCGATCGGAGCCGTCGCCGGAGCCATGGCCGGCGGGCTGACCCTCTTCGCGAGGCAGCCCGCCGGACTGGCCGCGCTGTCGGCCCTGGCGCTCGCCGTGCCGCTCGCCCTCTTCGGCGGCCTGTACGGCGTGCTGCTCGGCCACGGCGTGTTCCGGCCGGGGACCTTCGGGCCCGTGGGCCTGTACTGGGTGGCGGCCTTCCCGGTGTCCCGGCTCGCGCAGGAGATCCTCGCGGGGGCCGGCCCGGCCGACGGCGTCCTGCCGTTCCTGGCGTACCAGGCCATGGTGAGCCTGGGCTTCGCGATCGGCTTCGTCTGGCTGCACGAGCGGATCATGCCGTACTGGCTGATGCGCCGCGCGGCCGTCAACCCGCCGGCCGAGGCGCTGCTCGGCCGCTACGTACGGCACGCCGGCATGCTGCGCGCGCGGAAGGGGGCGCGCCGGTGAACCTGCCCGCCTGGATCTGGCTCACCACGATCGGCGGCTTCGCCGCCGTGCTCGCGGTGGACTTCTGGCTCGTCGCCAGGAAACCGCACGAGCCCTCCTTCAAGGAGTGCGTGGCCTGGGTCTCGTTCTACGTCGGCCTGGCCGCGGCGTTCGGCGCCGGCCTCCTGCTGCTGTCGGGCCCCGCGCACGGCGGCGAGTTCTTCGCCGGCTGGATCACCGAGTACTCGCTGAGCGTCGACAACCTGTTCGTCTTCCTGCTGATCATGAGCCGTTTCCGGGTCCCCCGGGAGTACCGGCAGAAGGTGCTGCTCATCGGCATCATCCTGGCGCTGGTCATGCGCGGGGCGTTCATCGCGGCCGGGGCGGAGGCGGTGGCCAGGTTCGACTGGCTGTTCTACGTGTTCGGCGCCTTCCTCGTCTACACCGCGTGGAAGCTGGTCGGGCACGAGGACGGGGAGGCGGAGTTCTCCGAGAACGTCGCCCTGCGCGCGGTGCGCCGGGTGCTCCCGGCCACGGACACCTATCACGGCGCCCGGCTCACCGTGCACCTCGGGCGCAGGATGGTCACCCCGATGCTGATCGTCATGGTCGCCATCGGGACCACCGACCTGCTCTTCGCGCTCGACTCGATCCCGGCCATCTTCGGACTCACCAAGGAGCCCTACCTGGTCTTCACCGCCAACGCCTTCGCCCTCATGGGGCTGCGGCAGCTCTTCTTCCTCGTCGGCGGCCTGCTCGACCGGCTGGTCTATCTGAGCAAGGGGCTGTCGGTGGTGCTGGCCTTCATCGGCGTGAAGCTGATCCTGGAGGCCCTGCACCACGACGGCGTGCCATGGGCGCCGAAGATCCCGATCCTGGTGTCCCTCGGCGTGATCGTCGGCACTCTGGCCGTCACCACGGTGCTGAGTCTCGTCAAGTCGGCCCGCGACGCCAGGGCGTCGGCCCCGGCGTCGGAGCGGGCCTCACAGGGAGCCTCGCAGGGGGCCTCGGAGGGGGTGGAACCCGAGCCCGTGGAGCCGTGACCCCGTGAGCCCTGACCATGCCGCGGCCGGGAGGCGGTCCGGCTCCCGCCGCGGCTCAGCGCCGTGGGCAGTCGTGGACGCCGTGCTCCGCGGCTGCCCACGCGCGCAGGTAGCGGTCCGCGTCGTCGGCGGAGCGGTGCTTCCTGAGCGCCGTGCTCAGGCCGAGGCCGATGGCCCGGCCGTCCGCCGCCTGGCCGGGGGGATCACCGAGGAGAAAGCGGATGAGCGGCTTCATGTCATGACCCTCCGATCCGTACGGCTCCATCCTCTGCCCGAGGTGTTCCGGAGCATGTGGGCTTGGGTGAACCTCTGGTCAACCGAGCCGGCGGCGTCGCCGTACCGGCTTGGGCGCGGGCTCGGCCGGCTCGTCCTCCCGCTGCGCCATGTACGAGGCGCGCGTGTGCTCGGTGTGCTCGCGCATGATCTGCGCCGCGCGGGCCTCGTCGCCCGCCTCGATGGCGTCGATCAGCGCGGTGTGCTCCTCCCACGAGGTCATGCCGCGCCGGCGGGCCACCGGGGTGTGGTACCATCGCACTCGCCTGGCCACCTGGCCGGCCAGCTCGGACAGGACCTTGTTGCCCGACAGGGCGGTCACCAGGGCGTGCAGCTCGGAGTTGGTCGCCACGGCGGAGTCGACGTCGTCGGCCTGGACCGCCGCGATGCCCCGCGCGCACAGGGCGCGCAGGCGCCTGACGCCGTCGTCGCCCGCGTTCTTGGCGGCCAGCCGGGCGGACTCGGTCTCCAGCAGCGCCCGTACGGCCAGCAGCTGGTCGGCCTCCTCCACCGTCGGGACGTGCACGAACGCGCCCTGGCCCGGGAACAGGTCGACCCAGCCCTCGCCGCTGAGCTGCTGCAGCGCCTCCCGGACCGGCTGCCTGGACACGCCGAGCAGCTCGGCCAGCTCGCTCTCGACCAGGTGCTGACCCGGTTTGAGCTGCCCGGAGACGATGAGCTCCTGGATGGCCTCGATGACGCTCTCCCGGAGCGTGGCAGGGCGGGAGATCTTGGCGTGCGCCACTTGACCGGCCTCATCCGACAGCAACATGGTCACGTCTCCAGTGAATGTTTTTGGTCGACTGCCTACAGCATACTGTCTATGCTTCCTTCCTCGCCGTGACCCTGATCACAGCGGCAGGGTGGCGGGAAGACCCGGGACGCGCAGGCGGGGCACCGCCAGTGCGGGGACGCAGGCGAGGGCGGCGGCCAGGCCGAGCGCCGCCACGGGGGAGCCCAGGGCGAGCAGGGCCAGGGCGACGGCGGCCACTCCGGCCAGGGCCTTGGCGCTGTAGACGACGGCGTGGATCTCGCCTGCCCGCTCGACGCCGAAGAACTCCCTCACCAGGCCGGCGAGCAGCGGGTAGAACGCCCCGCCGCCGAGCCCGGCGGCCACGGCGCCGAGCCACAGCAGCGGGCCGCCGCCGGGCGTGGTGCCGTCGTGCAGGGCCGCCGCCAGGAGGACCTGTCCGGCGGCCAGGGCGGTCAGGACGGTGGCGAGCACGCGACGGCGGCCGAACAGCTCGGAGCAGCGCACGGCCGCCGACCGGCCGGCCCCGTTGAGCGCCACCAGGACGGCCGCCGCGCCCCACGAGCCGGTCCCGGCGACGACGATCACGTCGAAGACGGACACCGCGCCCGCGCAGACGAGGACCAGGGCCAGCGCCGCCAGCGCGGGCGTGCGCAGCGCCTGGCCGAGCCGGAACTGCCTGGAAGCCTCGGGGATCGCGCGCAGCCGGGCGGCGTCCAGCGCGTGCGTGCGCGGGTCCACGTCCCCCGGCCACCACAGGGACGGGGGCAGGCGCAGATTCCGGGCCGCGGCCCCGATGACCGCCGCCGCCACGACGGCGGCCACGAGGAACGCGGCGCCCGTCGCGCCGGGAGCGATCCCCGCCCAGACCAGCAGGGGCACCGCGCCGTACCCGAACGCTCCGGTGATCAGGGCGACCCTGGCGGCGGGGCGCTCCGGGTACCAGGCGGACACCACCTCGCCGCAGACCCCGTAGACCAGGCCCGCGCCGAGCCCGCCGAGCAGCGCGTAACCCACGAGCGCCCCGGGGCCGCCCACCGGCAGGGCGGCCGTGGCGAGGCCGGCGCAGCTCAGGACGGCTCCCGCGGCCAGGCAGGGGCGGACACCGAGGCTGCCCCGCCGTACCAGGTGGAGCGCGGGGAGCGCGCCCATGGCCTGGCAGGCGATCCAGGCGGCCACGAGGGCGAGCCCGGGCGCCTCCCCGGCGAGGAGGGCGGCGTAGCCGTACTGGAGCGGGCTGATCGCCGCCATGGCGCCCCAGGCCAGCCCGAACATGCGTGCGCGGTCGGCGGGGACGGGGCCGGGGAGGTAGGCGCGGCCGCGCCAGTCCTTGATTGCATTCTCCATACTGTATGGAATATCCAGCGAACCGCCGCCTGTCGAGCCCCTAGACGGAGCATATTCCATACGGTATACCGTCTACAAAGGAGGCTCGAATGGACCTGTACGAATACCAGGCGAAGGAGCTCTTCCGGAGTCACGGGATCCCGGTCCCCGCGGGCAAGGTCGTGGCCACCCCCGGCGAGGCCCGCGCGGTGGCGGCCGAGCTGGGCGCGCCCGTTGTCGTCAAGGCCCAGGTGAGGACCGGCGGACGTGGCAAGGCGGGCGGGATCGGGACCGCCCGTGACCCGGTCGCCGCCGAGGCGGAGGCCGGGCGCATCCTCGGGATGGACGTCAAAGGACACATCGCCCGCAGCGTGCTGGTCGAGGCCGCGACCGTGCCGGCGGCGGAGTACTACGCGGCCTTCCTCGTCGACCGGGCCGAGGCCGGCTTCCTGGCGATGGTGTCCGCCCGGGGCGGCATGGAGATCGAGGAACTGGCGGTCGCCGACCCCGGCGCCCTGGTGAAGCTGCCGATCGACCCGGTGACGGGCGTCGACGCGGACACCGCGCGGTCGCTGGCCGCCCGGGCCGGCCTGCCCGGTCAGGCGGCCGAGGTGCTGGAGAGGCTGTGGCGGGTCCTGGTCGCGGAGGACGCCCTGCTGGTCGAGGTCAACCCGCTGGTCCAAACCGCCGACCAGCGCGTCGTGGCCCTCGACGGCAAGGTCACCCTGGACGGCAACTCCGCCTTCCGGCATTCCTGGGATTACGACGAGGGGACGGACGACCTGGAGTCCCGCGCCAGGGCCAAGGGACTCAACTACGTGAAACTGGACGGGCGGGTCGGCGTCATCGGCAACGGCGCGGGCCTGGTCATGAGCACCCTCGACGTGGTCGCCGGGGCCGGCGCCGCCCCCGCGAACTTCCTGGACATCGGCGGCGGCGCGTCCGCCGGGATCATGGCCGACGGGCTGGAGATCGTCCTGGCCGACCCGGACGTGCGCTCGGTGCTGGTCAACGTCTTCGGCGGCATCACGGCCTGCGACGCGGTGGCCGACGGCATCGTCACCGCACTCGGGCTCCTCGGCGACCGCGGGCTGTCCAGACCCGTCGTCGTACGGCTGGACGGCAACAACGCCGAGGTGGGCCGGCGGATCCTCAGCGACGCCAGGCACCCGGCGATCCGGCAGGCCGCCACCATGGACGGCGCCGCCGAGACGGCGGCCAGACTCGCGGCAGGTGCGTGATGGCGATCTTCCTCACCAAGGACAGCCGGGTGCTCGTGCAGGGCATGACCGGCGCGGAGGGCAGCAGGCACACGAGCCGCATGCTGGCCGCGGGCACCGACGTGGTGGCCGGGGTGACGCCCGGCAAGGGCGGGCGGTCGGTGGACTTCGGCGAGCGCCTGGTTCCCGTGTTCGGCTCGGTGGCGGAGGCGGTGGCGGAGACCGGGGCCGACGTGTCGGTGGTGTTCGTGCCGCCGCGGTTCGCCGGCTCGGCCGTGGAGGAGGCCGTGGCGGCGGGCGTGCCGCTGTGCGTGGTCATCACCGAGGGCGTCCCCGTGCACGACGCCGTGCGTTTCCGCGCCCTCGCGCGCGGCCGGACCAGGATCATCGGGCCCAACTGCCCCGGCCTGATCAGCCCGGGCCAGTCGTCGGCCGGCATCATCCCCGCCGACATCACCACGGCCGGGCGCATCGGGCTGGTGTCGAAGTCGGGCACGCTGACCTACCAGCTCATGTACGAGCTGCGCGACCTCGGCTTCTCCACCGCCGTCGGCATCGGCGGCGACCCGGTCGTCGGGACCACGCACATCGACTGTCTCCAGGCGTTCCAAAACGATCCCGGCACGGACGCCATCGTCATGATCGGCGAGATCGGCGGCGACGCCGAGGAGCGGGCCGCCGCCCATGTCGCGGCGAACGTCACCAAGCCCGTGGTCGCCTACGTGGCCGGCTTCACCGCGCCGGAGGGCAGGACGATGGGGCACGCGGGCGCGATCGTGTCCGGGTCGTCCGGCACCGCCCAGGCCAAGAAGGAGGCCCTGGAGGCGGCCGGCGTCCGCGTCGGCCGCACCCCGTCCGAGACGGCCCGCCTCCTGCGTGCGGCGATGCCGGCATGAACGTCGACGTCAATCTCTCCCTCCTGTTCACTCATCTGCCGCTGCTGGAGCGGCCCGCCGCGGCGGCCGCGGCCGGGTTCGACGCCGTCGAGCTGTGGTGGCCGTTCGACGGGCCGGAGCCTTCGGGCGGGGAGCTGGGGGACCTGCGGAGCGCGATCGAGGACGCCGGCGTCCGCCTCGTGGGGCTGAACCTCGACGCGGGCGACATGGCGGCCGGCGAGCGCGGCCTGCTGGCCAGGCCGGACGGCTCCGCCCGGTTCCGGGCCAACATCGACGTGGCCGTGCGGCTGGCGGGCGAGCTGGGCTGCGGGGTGCTCAACGCCCTGTACGGCAACGACCCGGGCACCGACAGGGCCCTGGCCGTGGCGAACCTGCGCAGGGCGGCCGACGCGGCGGCGGGCATCGGCGCGACCGTGGTGGTCGAAGCCCTCAACTCCCATGAGAACCCGAGATATCCGATCACGTCGTCGAAGGCGGCGTTCGAGCTGATCGACGAGGTCGGCAGGGAGAACGTCGCCTTCCTGGCCGACCTCTACCACCTGCACCGGATGGGCGAGGACGTGCTGGAGCTCATCGACCGGCACTGCGCCAGGTTCGGTCACGTGCAGATCGCCGACGACCCCGGCAGGGGCCGGCCGGGCAGCGGGCGCATGCCGTACGACGAGATCTTCGCCCGGCTGGAGGCGGCGGGCTATCGCGGCCGCGTCGGCCTGGAGTACCGGCACGAGGGACCAGGCGCGTTCGACTGGAGGCGGGCATGAACATCGGGTTCATCGGCTTGGGGATCATGGGCAGCCCGATGGCCGCCAACCTCCTCAAGGCCGGACATGTTGTGACCGGGTATGACCTGAGTGCCGAGCGGGTCGAGCAGCTCGTCGCCCTGGGCGGCAAGGGCGCGTCCGGCGTGGTCGAGGCGGTGGGCGGCGCCGAGGCGGTGATCACGATGCTGCCCGACTCGCCGCAGGTCGAGGAGGTCGCGCCGCTGGTCGTCGAGTACGGCCGGCCGAACCTCCTCTTCGTCGACATGAGCACCGTCAGGCCCGGCACCTCCCGCCGGGTCGCGAGCCAGGCCGCGGCCGCCGGCGTGCGGGCGCTGGACGCCCCCGTCAGCGGCGGCGAGCGCGGCGCCGTCGACGGCACTCTGTCGATCATGGTGGGCGGAGCGGCCGAGGACGTCGAGGCGGCCAGGCCGATCCTCCGGACCCTGGGCACCACCGTGGTGCACGTCGGCCCGGCCGGCGCGGGACAGACCGTGAAGGCGGCCAACCAGCTCGTCGTCGGTGGCATCTACGGGCTCGTCTCGGAGGCCATCGTGCTGCTGGAGGCGTCCGGCGTGGACCCCGTGGCGGGGCTCGACGTGCTCGCGGGCGGCCTGGCGGGCTCCAGGATCCTGGAGCTCAAGCGGCACACCATGGTCAGGCGGGAGTTCTCCCCGGGCTTCCGGATCGACCTGCACCACAAGGACATGGGCATCGCCGTCGCCGCCGCCCGCGAGGCCGGCGTCAGCCTGCCGCTCACCGGCCAGGTCGCCTGGCTGGTGGCCGCCGCCAGGGCCCAGGGCCACGGCTCGCTCGACCACTCCGCCCTGCTCAAGGTGATCGAAAGGCTCAACGGGTGAAGAGAATTCCGTGCATGGAGGCCGTGGTCGCGGTCCTCGAGTCGGAGGGCGTGGACACCGTCTTCGGCATCCCGGGCGCGGCCATCCTGCCCTTCTACGCCGCGCTGCAGCACAGCTCGATCAGGCACGTCACCGTACGCCACGAGGAGGGCGGCACCCACGCGGCCGACGGCTGGGCCCGGGTGACCGGGAACGTCGGCGTCTGCGTCGGCACCTCCGGCCCCGCCGGCACCAACATGATCACCGGCCTCTACACCGCCCTCGCCGACTCGATCCCGATGATCTGCGTCACCGGGCAGGCGGTCTCCTCCAGGCTGCACCAGGAGGCGTTCCAGGCGGTCGACATCGTCGAGGTGGCGCGCCCGGTGACCAAGTGGGCGGTGCAGCTCAAGGAGCCCGCGCAGGCGCCGTGGGTGTTCAGGGAGGCGTTCCGCGTCGCCCGCTCGGGACGCCCCGGCCCGGTGCTCGTCGACCTGCCGCTCGACGTCCAGCGCGGGACCTGCCGGTACGACCGGGAGCTGGACGCGCCGCTGCCCGTCGAGCGGCCCCTGCCGCTGCCCCGGGCCGTGCGCGAGGCCGTGGACCTGGTCACGCGGGCCAGGCGGCCGATCATCCTGGCCGGCGGCGGCGTGATCGTCGCCGACGCCGCGGAGGAGCTGCTCGCGCTGGCCGAGTACCTCCAGGTGCCCGTGCAGGTCACCCTCATGGGCAAGGGCGCCTTCCCCGAGGACCACCCGCTGTTCGCCGGCATGGCGGGCGTCCAGACCCAGACGCGCTGGGGCAACGCCGCGTTCCTGGCCAGTGACCTGGTCCTGGCCGTGGGCGCCCGCTTCGGCGACCGGCACACCGGCGACCTGGACGTCTACCGCAGGGGGCGCACGTTCGTCCACGTCGACATCGAGCCCACGCAGATCGGCCGGGTCTTCGAGCCCGACCTCGGCATCGTCGGCCACGCCAGGCCGGTGCTGGCGCAGCTGCTGGAGGAGGCGCGCCGCCGCGGCGGGCCGAGGGAGCCCGGCAGGTGGACCCGGAAGATCGCCGGGCTGCGCGCGACGATGGCGCGCCGCGACGACTTCGACGACGTGCCCATCAAGCCGCCGCGGGTGTTCAAGGAGATCAACGAGTACTTCGGCAGGGACACCACGTTCGTCACCGCCATCGGGCTCTACCAGATCTGGTCCGGCCAGTTCCAGACGACCTACCTGCCGCGCCGCTACCTGGTCTGCGGCCAGGCCGGGCCCCTGGGCTGGGAGGTGCCCGCGGCCATGGGCGTGAAGTGCGCGCATCCCGGGCGGCAGGTCGTGGCGGTGGTCGGCGACTACTCCTTCCAGTTCCTCATGGAGGAGGTCGCGGTGGCCGCGCAGCACCGGATCCCCTTCGTCATCGTCATGATCAACAACGAGTACCTGGGCCTGATCCGGCAGGCCGAGATCCCGTACGGCATGAACTACGCCGTGGACCTGCACTACGGGGAGGGCGGCATCGACCATGTCAAGGCCATGGAGGCGTTCGGCTGCCCGGCGCGCAGGGTGGAGCTGCCGGGCGACATCCGGGACGCCCTGGCCTGGGCGTCGGCCGAGTCGGCGCGGGAGCGGCTGCCGGTTCTGGTCGAGGTGATGGTGGAGCGCGAGGCCAACGCCGCCATGGGCCCGGCGCTGGACGCGATCAAGGAGTTCGAGCCGTTGCCCGAACTCATCACGGCGGACTGGTCCGACTGAGGGGAGCGCTCATGCAGCTCAAGCCGGGTACGGCCTGGCCCGACGCCTACAGCGGATGCCGCGCGGCGGCGCCCGAGGCGTTCCACGACGACCGGGTGCTCAACCATTGGGGTGGAGCCTGGCACCGCGACGGGCGCCCCGCGCCCGGCTTCTCGCCGCTGGACGGGACCGCCGTCGCGGGCCCGCCCAGGCTCGACCGCGCGGGCGCGGCACGCGCGGTGGCGGGCGCGGTGGAGGAGCACCAGAGGTGGCGGCGCACGCCGCTCGCCGACCGCAGGGCCATGGTGTCCGCCGCCGTCGCGTCCATGGCCGCCCACCGCGACCTGCTGGCCCTGCTGCTGGTCTGGGAGATCGGCAAGCCGTGGAAGACCGCCCGCGCGGACGTGGACCGCTGCCTGGACGGCGTGCGCTGGTACGTCGACGAGATCGACCGCATGATCGCCGGGCGGCGGGCGCTGCCCGGCCCCGTCAGCAACATCGCGAGCTGGAACTACCCGATGAGCGTGCTCATGCACGCCATGCTCGTCCAGGCGCTGGCCGGCAACGCGGTGATCGCCAAAACGCCCACGGACGGCGGGCTGTGCTGCCTCACGCTCGCCTGCGCGCTGGCCGTGCGCGAGGGGCTGCCGTTCACGCTGGTGAGCGGCGGGGGCGCGGAGCTGTCGCCGGTGCTCGCCGGCGGACGGTCGCTGGGCAGCGTGTCGTTCGTGGGCGGCAGGGACGCGGGCGCCAAGGTGGCGACCTCGCTGGCCGACGTCGGGCGCAGGCACGTGCTGGAGCAGGAGGGGTTGAACTGCTGGGGCGTCTGGGAGTACGGCGACTGGGACCTGCTCACCCGGCAGATCCGGGCGTCGTTCGACTACGGCAAGCAGCGGTGCACCGCCTATCCGCGGTTCGTGGTGCAGCGGTCGCTGTTCCACGAGTTCCTGCGGGCGTACCTGACGGCGGTGGAGTCGCTCCGCTTCGGCCATCCGCTCGCCGTGGCCGCACCCGGCGACCCGCTGCCCGAGCTGGACTTCGGGCCGCTGATCAACGCCTCCAAGGCCAAGGAGCTGGCCGACCAGGTGGACGAGGCGGTGGCCAGGGGCGGGATCCCCGTGCACAGAGCATCACTCGAAGCCGGCCATTTCCTGCCGGGGCAGGATATTTCGGCGTATTTCGCGCCGACGGCGCTCCTCAACCCGCCCCGCTCCTCGTCCCTCTTCCACGCCGAGCCGTTCGGCCCGGTGGACACCATCGTGCTGGTCGACACGGAGGCCGAGCTGCTGGCCGCCATGAACGCCAGCAACGGCGCGCTGGTGGCCACGCTGTCGTGCGACGAGGAGGAGACCTTCCACCGCCTGGCGCCGGAGGTGCGGGCGTTCAAGGTGGGGCACAACCGGCCGCGCTCGCGGGGCGACAGGGAGGAGCTGTTCGGCGGGCTCGGGGCGTCGTGGCGCGGCGCGTTCGTCGGCGGCGAGCTGCTGGTGCGGACCGCCACCATCGGCGCGGACGGCGAACGCCTGCCGGGCAACTTCCCGCACTGCACGCTGCTGCCGTAGAGACGCGACACCTGCCGCCGCCCTGGAATTCGTTCCCGGGAACTCGTCAGAACGCGCCGAAGCGGGTCGCCGCCAGGAGCACGAGGAAGGTCAGCGTGGCGACCCGCAGCAGCTTCCCGCCCACCCCCAGCGACGGCCACGACAGGTACGCCAGCCAGCCGACGAAGGCGATCACCGGCACGACGGCCACGCCGCCCAGCGGATTGGCCACCGCGAACCCGGCCAGCAGCAGGATCACCAGCGCGGCGGGCGCCACCCATCGGGGCACCTGCGTGAACAGGTACGTCATCGGGACCGCGCTGCGCGCCTCGACCGCCTGGCGCAGGCCGGTCGCGCCCGGCGTGAAGAACCGCTCGCCCGGCGGCAACGGCCGTCTCGCCTTGCCCGTCATGCCGCCCGCCCCCTTGCCCGCGCCTGCGCCCTTGCCGTGCCCTCTGCCGTGCCCTCTGCCGTTGGTGGCCACGGGCCGAGCCTAGCGCCGCGGGAACGGCACGGGCCCGGGAGATCCTCTGACATCCTGGGTGCGTGCTCGCCGTCATCCGTTACACCGTTCCCGAGTCCCAGTCCCAGGACTTCATCAAGCAGGGCCACGCCATCCTCGACACCCTCGCCGGCCAGCCCGGCTACGTGCGGGGCAGGCTGGCCCGCTCCGTCGACGAGCCCAACCTGTGGGCCCTGGTCAGCGAGTGGGAGGGGGCCGGTTTCTACCGCCGTGCCCTGTCGGCCGCCAGAATGGCGATGTATCCACTGATGATCCTCATGGTCCACGAACCGAGCGCGTTCGAGGACGTTTACCTACAAGACCGGGCGTAGCAACTACTCCCGCGCGAGGGGCCCGCCACGTCCCCTAAGCTGGGAGCTCATCCATCCCCTCGCCGACCTCCAGCCGGAAAGAGACCCAACCACATGGCACGCCGTACAGACGTCATGGACACCATCGTCAGCCTCGCCAAGCGCCGCGGGCTCGTCTACCCGTCGAGCGAGATCTACGGCGGTCTGCGTGCGTCGTGGGACTACGGACCCCTGGGCGTCGAGCTCAAGAACAACGTCAAGCGCCAGTGGTGGCAGTCGATGGTCCAGGCGCGCGACGACGTGGTCGGCCTCGACTCCTGCGTCATCCTGGCCCGCGAGGTCTGGCAGGCCAGCGGTCACGTCGAGACCTTCACCGACCCGCTCACCGAGTGCCAGTCCTGCCACAAGCGCTTCCGCGCCGACCACCTCCTCGAGGCGTACGAGGAGAAGAACGGCCGCGCCCCCGAGCACGGCCTGGCCGACATCACCTGCCCCAACTGCGGCAACAAGGGCGCCTTCACCGACCCGCGGCAGTTCAGCGGTCTGCTGAAGACCTACCTCGGCCCGGTCGAGGACGAGTCGGGCCTGGCCTACCTGCGCCCCGAGACCGCGCAGGGCATCTTCATCAACTACCTCAACGTGCAGCAGTCGGCGCGCAGGAAGATCCCGTTCGGCATCGGCCAGATCGGCAAGTCGTTCCGCAACGAGATCACCCCGGGCAACTTCATCTTCCGCACCCGCGAGTTCGAGCAGATGGAGATGGAGTTCTTCGTCAAGCCCGGCACCGACGAGGAGTGGCACCAGTACTGGATCGACGAGCGCTTCCGCTGGTACTCCGACCTGGGCATCAACAAGGACAACCTCCGGCTTTTCGAGCACCCGAAGGAGAAGCTGTCCCACTACGCCAAGCGCACCGTCGACGTCGAGTACCGCTTCAACTTCGCCGGCTCGGAGTGGGGCGAGCTGGAGGGCATCGCCAACCGCACCGACTTCGACCTGACCGCCCACTCCAAGGCGTCCGGCGTCGACCTCAGCTTCTTCGAGCAGGACACCGGTGAGCGCTACGTCCCGTACGTGATCGAGCCGGCCGCCGGCGTCGACCGGGCGACCCTCACCTTCCTGCTCGACGCCTACACCGAGGACGAGGCGCCCAACGCCAAGGGCGTCATGGAGAAGCGCACGGTCATGCGCCTCGACCACCGGCTCGCCCCGGTCAAGGTCGCGGTGCTGCCGCTGTCGCGCAACGCCGACCTGTCGCCCAAGGCCCGTGACCTGGCCACCCAGCTCCGCCGCCGGTGGAACGTCGAGTTCGACGACGCGGGCGCGATCGGCCGCCGCTACCGCCGCCAGGACGAGATCGGCACGCCGTTCTGCATCACCGTCGACTTCGACACCCTGGAGGACCAGGCGGTGACGATCCGGGAGCGCGACACCATGGCCCAGGAGCGCATCAGCCTCGACCAGGTCCAGTCCTACCTGCGCCAGCACCTCAACGACTGACGCGCACGGCAGCGCGACGACACGACAGCACGACCGTACGACGACACACCGTACGACGACACGACACGACACGACGGCCGGGCGGCTCCCCACGAGCCCCCGGCCGTCGCCGTCCCGGGCCACGGCAGGAGCCCGCGCCCGGCCCGCCGAGGGGCCCGTGCCCGGCCCGCCGAGGGGCCGATGTTCACTGACGGGCCCGTGACGTTCATCCGTGCGCTCGGCGGCCGCGGCGCCACGACACGGTGAGCGCGCGCGCCGGCGCGTGGACCCTCCCGGCGGCCCGCTCGTGGAACAGCGTGAGGAGCGCGGCCATGAGCCCCTCCCGCAGCGGATCATCTGATTCTGCACAGGCCCCCGGTCTTTCCCAAGAATTGGTGTAAACCACTGGTATAAACCAATTTCCCGATCAACGGAATATTAATTGGATTAGACCGGTGACACCCCTCCCATCAGGGGAAACGATGACTTAACCGATGAGTGCGGTTTCTTCATCATTCTCGCCGGTAGAGTCCCCGGCAGAGGCGTTGATTGGAGCTGTGGTGGCCAAGTACGTTTACGACTTCACCGAGGGCAACAGAAATCTCAAGGACCTTCTCGGCGGCAAGGGAGCGAACCTCGCCGAGATGACGAATCTGGGGCTGCCCGTGCCTCCCGGATTCACGATCACCACGGAGGCATGCCGGTACTACCTCGCCGAGGGCAGGGTGCCCGACGGCCTCCAGGAGGAGGTCGAGCGGCACCTGGACGAGCTGGAGCAGGCCATGGGCAGGAAGCTCGGCCAGACCGACGACCCGCTGCTCGTCAGCGTCCGCTCCGGCGCCAAGTTCTCCATGCCCGGCATGATGGAGACCGTCCTCAACATCGGCCTCAACGACGAGTCCGTCCACGGCCTGGCCAAGCAGGCCGGCGGCAACGAACGCTTCGCCTGGGACTCCTACCGGCGGCTCATCCAGATGTTCGGCAAGACCGTGCTCGGCATCGACGGCGCGCACTTCGAGGGGGCTCTCGACCGGCTCAAGGGCGACCGGGAGGACACCGACCTCGACGCGGGCGAGTTGCAGGGCCTCGTCGAGACGTTCAAGGGCATCGTCCACGAGCAGGCGGGCCGCGAGTTCCCCGCCGACCCCCGCGAGCAGATGCGCCTGGCCGTCATGGCCGTCTTCGACTCCTGGAACGCCCCCCGCGCCATCCTGTACCGCCGGCAGGAGCGCATCCCCGCCGACCTCGGCACCGCGGTCAACATCGTGGCCATGGTCTTCGGCAACTGCGGCAACGACTCCGGCACCGGCGTCGCCTTCACCCGCGACCCCGGCTCCGGCCAGCAGGGCGTCTACGGCGACTACCTGCAGAACGCGCAGGGCGAGGACGTCGTCGCCGGCATCCGCAACACGATCCCGCTGCAGGACCTGGAGCGCCTGGACAAGCGCTGCTACGACGAGCTGCTGGAGATCATGGCCACGCTCGAGAACCACTACCGGGACCTGTGCGACATCGAGTTCACCATCGAGCGCGGCAAGCTGTGGATGCTGCAGACCCGGGTCGGCAAGCGCACCGCCGCCGCCGCGTTCTGCATCGCCACCCAGCTCGTGGACCAGGGCCTGATCTCGATCGACGAGGCCGTCACCCGCGTCACCGGTGACCAGCTCGCCAAGCTCATGTTCCCGCGCTTCGACGCCGACGCCGCCAAGTCGCGCATCGCCAAGGGCATGAACGCCTCGCCCGGCGCGGCCGTCGGCAAGGCCGTCTTCTCCTCCGAGCGCGCCGTCGAGCTGGCCGGGCAGGGCGAGGACGTCATCCTCGTACGCCGCGAGACCAACCCCGACGACCTGTCCGGCATGATCGCCGCCCGGGGCATCCTCACCAGCCGGGGCGGCAAGACCTCGCACGCGGCCGTCGTCGCCCGCGGCATGGGCAAGACCTGCGTCTGCGGGGCCGAGGAGCTGGAGGTGTCGATCGAGGAGCGGCGGTTCGCCGCGCCCGGCGGCGTAACCGTCTCGGAGGGCGACGTCATCTCCATCGACGGCACGACCGGCGAGGTGTTCGTCGGGGAGGTGCCGGTGGTGGACTCGCCGGTGGTCGAGTACTTCGAGGGCAAGGAGGCCGTACGCGAGGACGACTCCCTGGTGCGGGCCGTGGACCGGATCATGCGGCACGCCGACGAGAAGCGCCGCCTCGGCGTGCGGGCCAACGCCGACACCCCCGAGGACGCGGCCAGGGCCCGCCGGTTCGGCGCCCAGGGCATCGGCCTGTGCCGCACCGAGCACATGTTCCTCGGCGAGCGGCGCCGGCTGGTCGAGGACCTCGTGCTCGCCTCCGGCGAGGAGGAGCGGCAGGCGGCGCTCGACGCGCTGGAGCCGTTGCAGCGCGCCGACTTCGCCGGCATCTTCCGGGCCATGGACGGCCTGCCGGTCACGATCCGCCTCATCGACCCGCCGCTGCACGAGTTCCTGCCCGACCTCACCGACCTGTCGGTCCGCGTGGCGCTCGCCGACGCGGGCGCGGGCGAGGCGTCGGACAAGGACCGCGCGCTGCTGACCGCGGTCAAGCGGCTGCACGAGCAGAACCCCATGCTGGGCCTGCGCGGCGTACGGCTCGGCCTGGTGATCCCCGGCCTGTTCGCCATGCAGGTACGCGCCATCGCCCAGGCCGCCAAGGAGGTGCCCGGAGCCCGGCCGGAGATCATGATCCCGCTCGTGGCCGCCGTGCAGGAGCTGGAGGCGGTCCGCGAGGAGGCGGCCGGCATCCTGGCCGAGGCCGGGGTGGACGCCCTCATCGGCACGATGATCGAGACGCCGCGGGCGGCGCTGACGGCCGGCCAGGTGGCCGAGGCCGCGCAGTTCTTCTCCTTCGGCACCAACGACCTGACGCAGATGACGTGGGGCTTCTCCCGCGACGACGTGGAGGCGGCGTTCTTCTCGCGCTACCTGGAGCTCGGCATGTTCGGCGTCTCCCCGTTCGAGACGCTCGACCGCGACGGGGTCGGCCGCCTGGTGCGGCTCGCCGCCGACGAGGGCCGCGCGGCCCGGCCGGGGCTCAAGCTCGGCATCTGCGGCGAGCACGGCGGCGACCCCGACTCGGTGCACTTCTGCCACGAGGCCGGGCTCGACTACGTGTCCTGCTCGCCGTTCCGCATCCCGGTCGCCCGCCTGGAGGCCGGGCGGGCCGCGCTCAGCCAGAACGACTCCGACACCCGCTGACGCGAGGCGGCCCGGGCAGAACCACGCCCGGGCCGGTCAGGCGGGCAGGCCCGGCGCCGGCGCGGGCCGGTCCTCGTCGGGGACCGGCACGTAGTCGTGGCGCACCCCGTGGTCGCCCAGCCACTTGCGCAGCCCGGCCACGGCCGGCGGGTTGGCGGCCACCTGGGCCGCGTACTCGGCCAGCGCCACCTCCTCGCCGTCGTCGTACAGCAGCCGCGCCGGGCCCGACCAGGACAGCGTCCACCGGGCCTGGCCGTGCTCGATGAGCACGCCTTCCAGCGCCTGCCCGAGCACCCCGGCGAGCATCGTGGGGGAGGGGCTCCAGCCCAGCTCCGCCAGCCGCACCGCCAGCTCCTCCTGCCGGCCCTGGGCGATGGCCTCGAAGGCCGCGTCCAGGTACGGCCGGCCCGCCCCCACCACGCGCTGGCCCGCCACGGCCAGGTCGTGCAGCGCCTCGGCGTTGCGGGCGGCGAACATGCCGCGCTCCACGACCTCCTCCCACGAGGCCGGCCGCAGCGTCGTCAGCGCCTCCGGGGTCCACATCGACTGCTCCACCGCGTGCGCCGCCACGCCCGCGTCGCGCAGCAGCGTGAGCGCCGACCGGGGGTCGGGCACGTGCGGCGGCTCGGGCAGCCGCTCGATCGCGGCCAGCCGATCCGCCAGGCTCGGGTGCGAGTCGTACGGCGAGGTCTCCTCCGGCCGCCCGGCGAGCCCGGCGACCTCCGCCTGCCGCGCCGGGTCGTTCATGAGCGCGTGGAAGCCGTTGAAGACGGACGCCGGGCGCATGCCGCCCGCGCCCGTCAGCGACAGGTAGGTCTGCGCGTAGACGTCCCAGGCGGCGGCCGTGCCGTGGATCTTACGCAGCGCCTCGGACATGGCCGGCCGGCCGCCGATCGCCACGGCCATCTCGTCGGCCTCCAGCTCCTGCCGCCGGGAGACGCCCTGGGAGATCCTCAGGTAGAGCTTCGCGTACGCGGTGAACAGCCGCTGGATCAGCGGGTGGCCGTTCAACCCCTGCACGGTGGCGATGAGCGACACCCTGCCGCGGTAGATCGGCGCGCCGAGGCGGGTGTGGGCGCCGCTGTAGTGGCCCAGCTCGTGCCCGAGCACGGCCCGCATCTCGTCGACGGTCAGCGTCTGCAGCAGCGGCAGGCCGATGAACATGCGCCGCCTGACCGCCCTCAGGCCGAGGAAGCGGGTGTCCTCGGACACGGCCGCGTTCACCTCGGGCACCAGGCGGATCTCGGCGGGCGGGGCCGTGCGCACCCGCTGGGCCAGGTCCTCGACCGTCTGCCAGAGCACCGGCTCCTGCTCGCGGGTCACCGAGACGCCCGGCTCCTCGCCGCCCTTCAGCCGGCTGACCATGATGAGGGCGCGGACGAGCGCCCCCGCGGCCAGGGTCAGGACGATCGCCGCCTTCAACGTGTTGACGTGGAAGTCGACGATGAGCATCACGTCGAGGAGCACGGCAGCCCCGACGATCAGGCCGACCAGCACGTAGAACCCTGCGAGCAGGGTGAAGGCCAGCACGGCACGGAACGCAGTGGTCATGGGGGAGGGCTCCCGGGGAAGGGGGTTCTCGCGAAACTTGACACTAGCGGAGTCCGGAAAGTGGATAAAATCACTGCACTTATGACCCGCTACGACGACCACGACCAGGCACGCTGGGTGCCCGAGCCGCCCGGCAACCCCGAGCGTGGCTCGTTCGAGCGCGACCGGGCCAGGGTCCTGCACAGCTCCGCGCTGCGCCGCCTGGCCGCGAAGACCCAGGTGGTGGGGCCGTTCGAGGTCGTCGGTGCCGGTCAGCACATCCCGCGCACCCGCCTGACCCACTCGCTGGAGTGCGGGCAGGTCGGCAGGGAGATGGGCGCCGTCCTCGGCGTCGACCCCGACCTGGTCGAGACCGCCTGCCTGGCCCACGACCTCGGGCACCCGCCGTTCGGCCACAACGGCGAGGTGGCGCTCAACGAGCTGGCCGCCGGCTGCGGCGGCTTCGAGGGCAACGCACAGAGCCTGCGGCTGCTCACCCGTCTCGAAGCCAAGGTCCTCACCGAGGACGGCCGCAGCGCCGGTCTCAACCTCACCAGGGCCGCCCTGGACGCCGCCACCAAGTACCCGTGGCCCCGTGAGGTGTCGCCGAAGTTCGGCGTCTACGACGACGACATGCCCGTGTTCGAGTGGATCAGGGACGGCGCGCCGCCCGGCCGGGTCAGCTTCGAGGCGCAGATCATGGACTGGGCCGACGACGTCGCCTACTCCGTCCACGACCTGGAGGACGCGCTGCACTCCGGTCACGTCACCCCCGAGGCGCTGCGCTCGCCCGAGGAGCGCCGGCAGGTGTGCGAGCTGGCCCGCGCCTGGTACGCCCCCGACGCCGACTGCGCCGAGCTGGAGGAGGCGTTCGGCCGCCTGATCGCCGACCCGCTCTGGCCGCGCGGCTTCGCCGCCACCTTCGCCGACCTGGCCGGGCTCAAGGCCCTCACGAGCGGCCTCATCGGCAGGTTCTGCCGCTCCGCGCAGACCGCCACCAAGGAGGCGTACGGCATGCGCCACCGGGTGGACCTCATCGTGCCCCGCTCCACCCAACTGGAGTGCGCCGTGCTCAAGGGCGTCACCGCCCACTACGTGATGACCACCGAGGACCACCACGCCAACCAGGCCAGGCAGCGCGAGCTCATCGCCGAGCTGGCCGCGCTCATCACGCTCGGCGCGCCGAACACCCTGGAGCCCGCCTTCCGGGCCTCCTTCCTCGCCGCGTCCGGCGACGCCGCCCGCACCCGCGTGGTGATCGACCAGATCGCCTCGCTCACCGACACCGCCGCCGTCGCCTGGCACCGGCGCCTGTCCGGCTGACCACGTTTCCCTTCCGGGATCACGGCCGGGGGGCGGATACTGCGGCCATGGCCACATATCTGATCGTCGGCGCCGGCCTCGCGGGGGCGAAGGCCGCGCAGACGTTGCGCGAGGAGGGCTTCGACGGCGACATCGTCCTCGTCGGAGCCGAGAACGAGCGCCCCTACGAGCGCCCGCCCCTGTCCAAGGACTACCTCCAGGGCAAGAGCGAGCGGGAGAAGATCTACGTCCATCCCCAGGACTGGTACGCCGACAACGGGGTCGAGCTCCTGCTCGGCACCCCGGTCACCCGGATCGAGCCCGCCGACCACGCCGTCACGCTCGCCGGCGGCTCCCGCAGGCCGTACGACAAGCTGCTGCTGGCCACCGGGGCGACGCCGAAGCGGCTGCCCGGCCCCGCCGTCTACCTGCGCACCGCCGGGGACAGCGACGCACTCAAGCGGCGCCTCGCCGAGATCGGCGGCCGCTCCGGCCGGGTCGTCGTCGTGGGCGCCGGCTGGATCGGCCTGGAGACCGCCGCCGCGGCCCGCCTGGCCGGCTGCGAGGTCACCGTGGTGGAGCCGGAGCCCACGCCGCTGCACCGCGTGCTCGGGCCGGAGCTGGGCGAGGTGTTCGCCGGGCTGCACCGCCGCAACGGCGTCGACCTGCGCCTCGGCACGGGCGCCGCGGAGATCGCCGAGGAGGGCGTGCGCCTCACCACCGGCGAGCGGCTGGCCGCCGATCTCGTGGTGGCGGGCATCGGCGTCGCCCCCGAGGTGGGGCTCGCCCGCGAGGCCGGGCTGGAGGTCGGCCGCGGCGTCCTCACCGACGCCTCGCTGCGCACCTCCCACCCCGACGTGTACGCCGCCGGGGACGTCGCGGAGCCGTTCAACCCCCTGTACGGCCGGCGGCTGCACGTGGAGCACTGGGCCAACGCGCTCAACGGCGGCCCCGCCGCCGCCCGCGCCATGCTCGGCCAGGAGGTCGTCTACGACCGCGTGCCGTACTTCTTCACCGACCAGTTCGACCTGGGCATGGAGTTCTCCGGCGACACCACGGGCTACGACGAGGTCGTCCACAGCGGGTCCGTGGACGACCTGGAGTTCGTCGCGTACTGGCTGCGCGAGGGGCGCGTGGTGGCCGGCATGAACGTCAACGTCTGGGACGTCGTGGGCGGCATCCAGGACCGCATCCGCTCCGGCGACGTCGTCGACCCCAAGGAGCTCACCTCGGACTGACAGCCGCCGCCGGAGAACGGCCCGAGCCGGATGACGGCTCGGGCCGGTGGACGGCTCAGGTCGGGTTGACCGTGATCGTGATCACCGGGTCCGGCGTCGCCCGCGGCTCCCGCTTCTTGCGCGGCTCCTTCTTGGAGGCGCACTGCACCTGGCAGCGGGGCGTCTCGCCGAGCCGGGCCCGCGTGGCGAGCGTCTCCTCGCGCGGCGACAGCGTCCTGTTGCCGGACAGCCACGCGTCGAGGTACCGCCACGGGTTCACCATGCCCCGGCGCACCCACCAATACGACGGGCCGGTCTTCCAGGAGATCGCGAAGTACAGGTTCGGCCCGGTGGCGCGGGCGTTGCCCGTCGTGCCGACCCGGCCCAGCGCCTGCCCGGCCGCCACCCGCACCCCGGGCCGGATCCCGGCGGTGACCGAGTCCAGGTGGCCGCCCAGGTAGCGGACGCCGTCGTCGCCGATGACCGTGACGAACCTGCCCTCGCGGTCCGCGCCCCGGTCGGTGGCCGCGCTCCAGCGGTTCGCGGTGTTCACCTCGTCCACGACGCCGTTCACGGGGGAGACGAACGTGCAGCCCTTGCCCGTCCAGATCGTCGTCTTCGGCAGCACGAGGAGCTGCCGCTGGTAGCTGACCTGGCAGCCGGTCACCGGGAAGGCGTAGGTGTAGTCGGAAAGCCGGGGCGGCGGCACCTTGGTGGGCGACTTGCCCGAGGGCGGCTCGACGGACGCCTGCGGCGAGGCGCCCGGGTCGGGGATGGTCGCGGTGACGAGGGGCGTCGCCCCGGTCGCCGCCGGCGGCGACACGGTCTCCGGCGACTGGGCGCTGACCCCTTCCACCCCGGTCGTCGTCTGGGCGCAGGCGCCGCTCAGCAGCAGGGCGGCCGCCACGGCCACCCATCGTCCCAGATGCCCCGATCGCATGATCTCCACCCGCGTCACCGTATCCAGCCCGAGCTTTACCTTTGTAGCCGACGTGGACAACAGGCTGGACACGTTTTCCGCTTTCCGGGCCCTGAAGTGACAACACCCTTCCCATCACCTCAAACCGGACACTCCAGCGGGTCCGTCCACGGCCACCGGGTGGGGATCTGTCCGCCCGCCGCAATAGACTCACCGGCGTGGCTGGCCGCATCCGTGACGTCGACATCGCGCTCGTACGCGAGCGATCCCCCATCGCCGACGTGATCGGCGAGCACATCCAGTTGCGCAACGCCGGCGGCGGCAACCTCAAGGGCCTCTGCCCCTTCCACGACGAGAAGTCCCCGTCCTTCAACGTCACCCCCGAGCGCGGCATGTACTTCTGTTTCGGCTGCTCCGAGGGCGGTGACGTGATCACGTTCGTGGAGCGGATCGAGCACCTGTCGTTCGGGGAGGCGGTCGAGCGGCTGGCGCAGCGCGCCGGGATCCAGCTCCAGTACGAGCAGGGCGGGTACATGCCGCGGCGCGACCACGGCGAGCGGGCTCGGCTCATCGAGGCGCACCGCGCCGCCGCCGAGTTCTACGTCTCCAAGCTCATGAGCCCCGACGCGGCGCCCGGCCGGCGGTTCCTGTCCGAGCGCGGGTTCGAGCGGGCCGACGCGGAGCTCTTCGGGGTGGGCTACGCGCCCGCCGAGTGGGAGGCGCTGGCCCGCCACCTCATGGGGCGCGGGTTCACCGCCGAGGAGCTGGTCAAGGGCGGGCTGGCCAAGGAGGGCCGCCGGGGGCCGATCGACCGGTTCCGGGGGCGGCTGGTCTGGCCGATCCGCGACGCGACGGGTGACGTGATCGGGTTCGGCGCGCGCAAGCTGCTCGACTCCGACGACGGGCCGAAGTACCTCAACACGCCCGACTCGCCGCTGTACAAGAAGAGCCAGGTGCTCTACGGCATCGACCTGGCCAAGCGGGAGATCTCCAAGCGGTCCCAGGCGGTGATCGTCGAGGGCTACACCGACGTGATGGCCTGCCACCTGGCCGGGGTGCCGACGGCCGTGGCCACCTGCGGCACCTCGTTCGGCGAGGAGCACATCAAGATGCTGCGGCGCTTCCTGCTCGACCAGGCCGAGTTCAGGGGCGAGGTCATCTTCACCTTCGACGGCGACGCCGCCGGGCAGAAGGCGGCCCTGCGGGCGTTCGCCGATGAGCAGAAGTTCGTCACGCAGACGTACGTGGCCGTGCAGGGCGACGGGCTCGACCCGTGCGACCTGCGTGTCAAGCAGGGCGACGCGGCCGTCCGCGACCTGATCGCCGGCCGTGAGCCGCTGTTCCAGTTCGCCATCCGCAGCACGATCAGCCGGTACGACCTGCGCAGCAACGAGGGCAAGATCGCGGCGCTCGACGCGGCGGCGCCCATCGTGGCCGGCATCAAGGACCCGGGCCTGCGCAAGCGCTACGCCATCGACCTCGACCGGTGGCTGGGGTTCATGGACGAGCGGTTCGTCATGCAGCGCATCGCCGAGGTGGGCAACGCCCAGGCGGGCCGGGGGCCCCATGGCGGTCGCGGTGGCGGCGGCCCGCGCGCGCTGACGAAGCCGGCCGCCTTGTGCTGCCACTCCTGGTGCAGGTAGTCGAGGGCGTTCTTGAGCACGGCGTTGAAGCT
>NZ_JBEXDT010000012.1:0-112980 GCF_040605905.1 Nonomuraea sp. NPDC005501
TCCGAGCCGGGCGCGGCGCGGCTGCGGCCGCTGGCCGAGCGGCTGCTGGACGAGCTGGCCGCCGTCCCGTCGCCGCTGGCCGAGCCCACCGACCTGGCCGCCGTCGTCGCCGCCACCCCCTCGTGGCCCGCGCCCCGCGACCGCCGCCCGGTGGACCCGGCGCGGCTGCTGGGCGCCTGGCAGGGGCGGGCCGCCGGGTGCGTGCTCGGCAAGCCGGTGGAGAAGATCCCCCGCGAGGGGGTCAGGGAGATCGCCGAGGCCACCGGCAACTGGCCCATCCGCCACTGGTTCACCGCGCGGGGGCTGCCGGCCGAGGTGGCCGCCCGCTGGCCGTGGAACCGGCGCAGCGCCGTCAACTCGCTCGCCGAGAACATCGACGGCGTCCCGGAGGACGACGACCTCAACTACCCGCTGCTCGCCCTGACCGTCCTGGAGCGTCACGGCCGCGGCTTCACCACCGACGACGTCGCCAAGCTGTGGCTGGACGAGCTGCCCGCGGGCCGCACGTTCACCGCCGAGCGCGTCGCGTACCGCAACCTGCTGTCCGGCGTCGAGCCGCCCGAGACCGCCACGCACCGCAACCCGTTCCGCGAGTGGATCGGCGCGCTCATCCGGACCGATGTGTACGGATGGGTCAACCCGGGCGACCCGGCCACCGCCGCCGAGTACGCCTGGCGCGACGCCCGGCTGACGCACACCGCCAACGGCGTCTACGGCGCGATGTTCGCCGCGGCCCTGTGCGCGCAGTCGCTGGTGGCGACCTCCGTGGAGGAGGTGGTGGCCGCCGGCCTGTCGGTGGTCCCGCCCGGCTCACGGCTGCACGACGCGGTACGGCGGGCGGCCGAGGACGCGGCGTCCGAGCCCGACTTCGAGCGCGTCGTCGACCGCCTCCACGAGCGGCACGCCGGCCTGCACTGGGTCCACACGATCAACAACGCCGCCCTCGTCGCCGCGGCCCTGATCCACGGCCGGGGCGACTTCACCGCCTCCATCGCCGGGGCCGTCGCCGGCGGCTGGGACACCGATTCGGCGGGCGCGACCGTGGGCTCGGTCGCGGGGGCGCTGAACGGCGGCGTGCCCGAGCGGTGGAGGATGAGGAACAGCCTGGCCAGCAGTGTGACCGGGTTCGACGGGATCGGGCTGGACGAGCTGGCCCGGCGCACGGGGGAGTTGATGACGGCATGATCTCGGTGTTCGGCAGCGCGAACATGGACCTCGTCGCGTACGTGGACCGGGCGCCGAAGCGCGGCGAGACGGTCACCGGCCGCCTGTTCCGCACCGTGCCCGGCGGCAAGGGCGCCAACCAGGCCATCGCCGCCGCCCGCGCGGGCACGGAGGTCGCCTTCATCGGCGCGGTCGGCGACGACGGGTTCGGCGCGGAGATCCGCGAAACGCTCGCGGTCGCCGGCGTCGACGTCGAGCGCCTGCGCCAGGTGCCGGGCCCGAGCGGCATCGCGCACATCGTGGTGGACGACGACGGCGGCAACTCCATCATCGTGGTGCCCGGCGCCAACGGTTTGGTCACCGCGCCCAGCGAGGAGGAGCGCGCCGTCATCGCCGCCTCCCGCGCCGTGCTGCTCCAGCTCGAACTGCCCATGAAGGCCGTCATCGGCGCGGCCCGGGCCGCCCGCGAGGCGGGCGTGCCGGTCGTCCTCACCCCGGCGCCCGCCCAGCCGCTGCCGGACGAGCTGCTGGACGCGGTCGCGCTCATCGTCCCGAACGAGCACGAGGCCGCGGCCCTCACCGGCGCCACCGACCCGGGCGACGCCCTGGACCGCCTGCTGGAGCGGGTCCCCGAGGTGGTGATCACGCTCGGCTCGGAGGGCGCCCTGTACGGCTCTCGGGCGGGGGAGCGGGTGCGCGTCCCGGCCGTCCGGGTGGAGGCCGTGGACACCACGGCGGCGGGCGACACGTTCGTCGGCGCGCTCGCCGTGGCCCGGGCGGAGGGCCGGCCGGCCGAGGAGGCGCTGCGGTTCGCGTCGGCGGCGGCGGCGCTGTCGGTGCAGCGGCCGGGCGCGAGCACGTCGATGCCGAGCCGCGCGGAGATCGACGCCGCTCTCTAGACTCCTCCCCCATGATCACGATCACGGGGGAGAGCCGATGAGACGGCGACGGCTGTGGGTGACGGCGGCGGTGGCGCTCGCGCTGGTGCTGGTGGCCACCGGCCTGTACCGGCTGGTCAACTCGCGTACGTACCAGGTCGCCGGCGAGCTGGTGTCGCGGGCCGGCACGACGGAGAAGGTGGTGGCCCTGACCTTCGACGACGGGCCGGACGAGCACGCCGCCGAGGTGCTCGCCGCCCTCGCCGCCGAGCGGGCCCGGGCCACCTTCTACGTCGTCGGCTCGCAGGTGGAGAGGTTCCCGAAGGAAGCGGCGGCGCTCGTCGCGGCGGGGCACGAGCTGGGCAACCACACCTACACGCACCGCCGGATGGTGTTCGTCTCGCCCGGGACCGTGAAGGACGAGGTGGAGCGGACGAACACGCTCATCCGCGCCGCCGGGCAGAAGGGCGAGATCACGTTCCGGCCGCCGACGGGCAAGAAGCTCGTCGTGCTGCCGATGTACCTGGCCGAGCACGGGCAGCGGACCATCATGTGGGACGTCGAGCCCGACTCCGGCAGGACGCCCACGGCGGGCGAGATCGTGGCGGAGGTGCGGGCCCGGACGCGGCCGGGCTCGATCATCCTGCTCCACCCCTGGTACGGGAGCGGGGCGAACACGCGGGCGGCCATCAGGGGCGTGGTGTCGGCCCTGCACGCCGAGGGCTACCGGTTCGTCACCGTCTCGGAGCTGCCGGCGAAGGGGCGGAGATGATCGGATTCACCCCGCCGCTCGCCACATCAGCGGGGCCGGCGGGGGCAGGTGACCGCTCATGAGCGACAACCACGACGAACATCCTGAGCCCCTGCCCGACACCGTGACGGGCCTCAACGCGGAGAGCGACGTCGTCGCCGAGCGGTCCGGCGCCGGCACGTCCCGCTCCGGCCGCCCCATCCCCGCCGACCCGCCCGAGGCCCAGGCCGCCTCCGAGGCCGAGGCGGGTGCCGGCGCGGGTGAAGACGCGGGTGAAGAGGCCGCGGCCGAACCGGATGGGGAGGGACGGACCGGCGGCGTCGGAGAGGAGCCGGAGGTGCGCCCCGACGCCGGCCCGACCGGCTGACCACCGCGCCCCGGGACGGTTCGGGCCGTCCGGCGGACGCCCCGGGCGTCAGGCGGACAGGTGGTGGGCGCACTCGTCCCGGTAGCGCAGCGTCAGCTCCCGCACCCGGCCCGGGTCCGCCAGGACGGCGCGGGAGACCGACGGGACCACCGCGTGCCGTACCGGATGGAACAGCCGGGCCAGGTCGGCGGGCGAGGCCCCGTGCGGGCCGACGCCCGGCGCGAGGATGGGGCCGTTGAGGCGCTCGAGGGGGTGGCCGGCGGAGGGCAGCGTGGCGCCGATCACCACGCCGACCGGGCCGAGCGGCGCCCGGCCCGCGTTGGCCGCCTCGACGCCCGCGAAGACCTGCCCGGCCACCGGCTCCTGGAACCGTGCCGCCTCCGGGCCGGAGCTGCGCGCCAGCACGAAGACGCCCGCGTCGTTGGCGACGGCCGAGGTGATCGCCCCCTCCAGCGCGCCGAACCCGAAGTACGGGCTGAGCGTGACCGCGTCGACCGCGAGCGGGCTGCCGTGGTCGAGGTACGCCTCGGCGTAGGCGGCCATCGTGGCGCCGATGTCACCGCGCTTGGCGTCCAGGACGACCAGCGGGCCGGCCTGCCGCAGGTCGGCGATGACCGACTCCAGCACGGCGACGCCGCGGCTGCCCCACCGCTCGAAGAACGCCGGCTGCGGCTTGACCACCGCCGCGACGTCGCCCACGGCGTCGGCCACGGTCCTGCTGAAGCGCTCCAGCCCCGCCGGCGAGTCGTCCAGGCCCCACGCGTGCAGCAGCCCCGGGCTGGGGTCGATGCCGACGCACAGCGGCCCGTACTTGTCGAGCCTGGCCCGCAGCCTGGTCCCGAACGGCTCATCCATCGCCCAGCCCCCCTCGTGAACGTTCGCAGAGTAATCCCCGCCGGTCGGGCGTGGAAGTTTTCCGACGCCGCCGGTATGGGACGACGGCGGGGACCCCTCTGCTCACATCCAGGCCGTGGACCCGTCCGGGCGGGTCGGCACCTTCCGGTCCCAGCGCACCCAGTCGTCCTCCCGGAGGGCGTCCTCGTCGATCTCGACGCCCCAGCCCGGCCGGTCCGGGCGCAGGTCGAGATGCCCGTCCACCGGCAGGTAGGGATCGGGGCACCACGACACCTCGTCGGGTTTGTACTCCAGGATGGCGAAGTTGGTGGCCGCCGCCGCGAAGTGCACGTTCGCCGCGGTGGCGAGCGGCCCGAGCGGGTTGTGCGGCGCCACGGGGACGTAGTGCGCGTCGGCGATGGCGGCGATCTTCAGGAGCTGCGTCATCCCGCCGACCACGCAGATGTCGGGCTGCACGATGTCGGCTCCCTGCGCCGTCAGCAGCGCGAGGAACTCGTGCGGCGAGTACAGCGACTCGCCCGTCGCCAGCGGCACGGCCAGCTCCGACCTGATCCGCCCCCACGCCGGGAGGTGCTCGGGCCGGATGGGCTCCTCCAGGAAGAGCGGCTGGTGCGGGGCCAGGGCGGCGCCCAGCTCCACGGCCTGGCGGGGCTCCCAGAGGCAGGCGTGCGCGTCGAAGGCGAACTCCCATTCCTCCGGGTGCCCGGCCCGGACCCGGCCGAAGTACGCGCCGAGCTCGTTCGCGACCAGCCCGGACCGCACCCGGTTCGGGTCACGGCGGTACGGGCTCAGCTTGAACGCGGTGAACCCGAAGCGCTCGTGCAGCGCCGCGGTCCGCTCCTGGAGCTCGGCCGGGTCGGGCGCCGAGTACAGGCCGGCGTAGACCCGCACCCGGTCGCGTACGGCGCCGCCGAGCAGCCGGTAGACCGGCACGCCCACGGCCTTGGCGGCGATGTCCCACAGCGCGAGGTCGATCGCGGCGATCGCGGCCAGGCCGAGGGCACCCTGCGGGAAGCGGCAGGACTGCAGCAGGAACTGGTTGACCCGGCTCGGGCTGCGCGCGTCCATGCCCTTGACCTGCTCGAACAGGTAGTCGAGCAGCGGCGGGTAGGCCAGGTCGGGCCCGTGGTTGTAGACCTCGGACCAGCCCGTGGTGCCGTCGTCGGCGGTGATCCTCACCAGGATCCGGGGGCGGTCGCCCACCCGCTGGCGGAAGGTCTCCAGTGACGCGATCCTCATATGCGCAGCTCCGTCCCCAGCTCGGGCACGGCCGAGCGCCACGGGCTGATCGACTCGGCCACCTCCGCCGCCACCGCGGCGGTCACCGGATGGCTGGGCGGGCGCACCTCGCGCCGGCACAGCCCCAGCTGGTGCATCGCCTCCTTGACCACGGAGACGTTGTCGGCCGCGCGGTCGCGGGCCCGCAGCTCCTCGAAGTGCCTGATCCGCCGCCATACCCGCGTCGCCGTGTCGTAGTCGCCGTCCCTCAGCGCGGCGAGCATCTCCAGCGACACGGCCGGGGCCACGTTGACCAGCCCGGAGGTGAACGCCCGCGCCCCGGCCTGCCAGTAGGCGGGGGCGTACGACTCCGCCAGGCCGGCGATCCACAGCAGGCCGTCGCCCGCCCGCGCCTTGGTGGTGGCGAACACGACCGGGTCCGGGACCGAGTACTTCAGCCCGACGACGTTCGGGGCCCGCTCCACGAGCCGGGCGATGTCGGCGCCGGACACCGCGGTGGTGCTGAGGTACGGCAGCACCCCCAGGTCAGGGACGGCTGCGGCGATCGCCGCGTTGTACTCGACCCATCCCCGGGCCGACAGGTACGGCAGCACGGGCTGGTGGATCATGATGGCGTCCGCGCCGGCCTCCCGGGCGAAGAGGGCGTCCGAGACGGCGGTCGGCACGTCCAGCCCGACCCCGGCGACGATCGTCGTCGTCGCTGCGCGGGCGGAGACGACGCTGGTGAGAGCGGCGCGGCGCTCGTCGGGGGTCAGCGCGTAGAACTCGCCGGTGTTGCCGTTCGGGGTCAGCGCGGTGATCCCGTTGCCGACCAGGCGGCGGGCCAGCGCCACGGCCCGGTCGTGGTCGATCTCGCCGTCGGCGGCGTAGGGCACCACGGGGATGCCGATGACGGTGCTGAGCCGCTCCTTCAGATCCGCGGTGTTCAGGTCCGCGGTGCTCGGACGGGCGCTCATGACGTGGTCCTTCCGGGAGACGGGGGAGCCGTTCCGGCCGGCTCCGGCGATGGGGTGACGGGCTTGACGCGCACCCAGAACAGGTAGATGGCCGCGCTGACGAGACAGCTCGCCGCGGCCCCGACCAGCGGTCCGACGTAGGAGCCGCTGCCGGCGCTCAGGAACAGGCCGATCGCGATCGGGCTGATCAGGTTGCCGAGCTGGGAGCCGAAGTTCTGGAACCCGGCGATGGAGCCGACGCTGGCCGGGGACGACGCCACCTCGGCCGGGAGGCTCAGGATCGCGGCTCCCGCGAAGGAGTGGGCGGCGCTGCTGACGGTGAGCACGACCATCAGCAGGACGTTGCTCTCGATGAACGGGGCGAAGCCGATGCAGGCGCTCAGCGCGAGCCCGGAGACGATCGGGATCTTCCTGGCGGCGTTGGTCGACATCCCCGACGCCAGCATGCGGTCCGAGGCGATGCCGCCGAGCACGGTGGCGCCGATGGCGATGAGCGCCGGGATGGCGCCCACCATGCCGAAGTCCTCTTTGCTGAACCCGCGGTCCTTGAGCAGGTAACTGGGGTACCAGGTGAGGAAGAAGGCCCCGGCGAGCGAGCGGAACACGTACCCGGTCATCAGCGCCCACACCTGGTTGTCGCGCAGCAGCCGGCCCCACGGCACCTTCTCGCTGGAGGCACCGTCGGCCGTCGAGCCGGCCGTCGCCTCGCCCTGGTCGGAGCGGATGTGGGCCAGCTCCTCGGCCGAGACCCGGGGGTGCTGCTCCGGGTGCCGGTAGACCAGGCGCCAGCCGATGAGCCACGGGATGCCGAGCACCCCGATGACCAGGAACGACAGGCGCCAGCCGCCGAGGACGGCCAGGGCCGTCACCACCGGGACGGACAGGGCGGTGCCGATCTGCTGGCCCATGTCGAACAGGCTCGACGCGAACGCCCGCTCCTTGCGCGGGAACCACTGCGAGACGACCTTCACGTTCGCCGGCTGCACGGGAGCCTCGCCGACGCCGAGGCCGAGCCGGGACACGATGACCCAGCCGAAGCTCTGCGTGAGGGCCATCAGCGCGGTCCAGACCGACCACCAGCCGACGGCCATCGGATAGATCACCCTCGGGCCGAACCGGTCCAGCAGCCAGCCGGACGGGATCTGGAACAGGGCGTAGGTCCAGAAGAACGCCGAGAGCAGGACGCCCTGGACGGCGGGGCTGATCTCGAACTCCTCGGACATGAACGGCATCGCCACGCTGAGCGCCGCGCGATCGAGGTAGGCGATCGTCAGACCGAGGGCCGAGAAGCCGACGATGGTCCACCGCATGCGGCTGCGGGCGGGGGCCGACGGCGCGCGCGTCGGCGTAGAATGGGTCATGGTTGCTCCTCTGACGGGGGTACCAGAGACGCTCCTTGAGGGAGCGTGTGTGTTCTCAGAGACGCGGCCCGGGATCTTGGCGGAGAACGGGCCGCATCTCGCGCTTCATCGGGTGGCCGCTTCCCTCCTCAGGTGCCTGGCCACGAAGCCTTCGATGTGCCGGCGGACCAGTGTGGCCGCGCCGTCGCCGTCGCCCTCGCGCACCTTGGCGAGGATCGCGGCGTGCTCCTCGGCCTCCTCCTCCCATGACGGGCTGCGCGACCACGACGCGGCCGACACCAGCGCGGTCTGGTCCCGGAGCCCGTCCAGGGTGCGGACGAGAAGCGGGTTGCCGCAGCCCGCGTAGAGACCTCGGTGGAAGTCCCGGTTGGCGATGCTGCGCTCGGACGCGTCGGCGGCCTGCGAGGCCCGGTCGAGGGACTGCGCCGCCTCGGAGAAGTCGGCGGCGGCGACGACGCTGCGCCGCACCGCCTCGGGTTCGAGGAGCAGGCGCATGTCGTAGACCTCCAGCGCGTCCTCGTCGCTCAACTGGCGGACCGTGGTGCCGGTGTAGGGACGGATGACGACGAGCCCCGTGCTCTCCAGCGCCTTGAGCGCCTCGCGCACCGGTGTCTTCGAGACGCCGAACTGGCCGGCCAGGTCGCTCTCGACCAGGGGGGTCCCCGGCTTGAACCGGCCGTTGAGTATCGCCGCCTTGATGGTCTCCAGCACGTGTGCCGTACGGGACGGCAACGCGCCGGGACTGAAGACTGGCATCGCCACGAAGACTCCTCCTGGACTGGCGCATCATATGCGATGTATGAGATGCGACTTTAGGACTAATCTGGGCATACGGCAAGGAAACGATGCCGTGACGTGACCGAAACATCTTCCGGCCGCCCGAGGGCCTGTCTTGCCCTCCTCACCTCGGGGTAGATCACCCTGCATGTACGAGATCGCCCGCCGGACGCTGACGCTCGCCACCGAGCCGCCGCACGAGGTCACGGTCACGATCGGCGTGCCCGTGGAAGAGCCCACGGGCGAGTGGTCGTGCCCGTACCGGATCGACGGTCTGGCCGGATGGGAACACGAGCGCAAGGTCACCGGCGTCGACTCGCTGGAGGCGGTGGACCTGGCGCTCGCCATGGTCCGGGCCGCGCTGGCCGGCTCCCACGAGGCCAAGGAGGGGATGCTCACCTGGGAGGAGGAGCCGGACGGCCGCCGGCCGCGGACCGTGTACCTGTCCTGGGACAAGGACCACGACATCGCCTACCTCGCGATGAAGCACGAGATCGTGCCGGGCGAGGCCGTGCGCCAGGAGACGGCCGGCCGGGCCGTGCTCGACTACGGCGCCTCCGGTGAGCTGCTCGGCGTCGAGCTGCTGGACGCGGCGACGCTCCTCCCGCCCGAGCTGCGCCTCTGAGAGGGTGGTTCGCGTGGCTCGCCCTGCTGCGGGTTCGAAGACGGAGACCCGTGCCGGTCCTGACCCGACCAGCACTCGGCCGTGAAGGGCGCAGGCACATGACCCTGCCCGGCCCTGCACGCGTTCCCCCAGGTCAACATCCAAATCCCGGCTCACGTGTGACTACGAGCCACCCCGGAGTGCCGGAATGACCCACCGGGCGCCGCCCACACGGCGGTCATTCGTCGGCGAAGGCGGCGCCGATGATGAAGGTCCGCGAAGTGGAGACAAGGGTGACAGTCGGCGCGTCGGACAGTCGGTCGATGCCCGCGTGCTTCCGTTGGGCGTAGATCAGATCTTCGCAACCGATCACCTGGAATCTCGAGAAGTGGCCGGGCTCAGCCGCCCTTCACAACCGCGCTCCTGAGGTCTGCCGGGCGTTCGAGCATCTTGTGGGCGCGGGCCAGATCGGCGACCCGCTGGAGTTCTGTCAGGTCCAGCTTGGCGGGATAGGAGCCGAACGCGACGCCTGCCGCCATTGCCGTGGAGATCCTCGTGTAGCGGGGCAGCGCGTCGCGCACCTGCTGGGGATCGCTCGCGATCAGGCGCTGCGCCTTGGCCAGCGCGCGCTGGAAGGCCGCCAGCGTGCGAGGGTTTCCCCGGATCCACTTGTCGGTGGCCGTCATGCCCGCGGTGTACAGGTTCGCGAACTCCTGGGTCATCGCGTCAGCCACAATTCGTGTGTGCTTGGTCTCACGGCCTACGGTGACGAACGGTTCGGCCAGCAGGACAGCGTCCACCTGCCCCCTGCCCATCGCGTCGAGCATGTCGGGATAGGGCTTCTCGATCAGCACGACGTCCCTCAACGTCAGCCCGACCCGCTTCAGCACAGCTGTCAGCGCCAACGACCCGAGGCCCGCGATGTTCGGGATCGCGACCCTCTTTCGCCTGAGGTCGGTCGCCGTTCTGATCTTCGACTTGGCGCTCACGACGACCGCGACGCTTCCTTGCGCGGCCTGGTACAGGCTAGAGACGATCTTGAACTTCTCGCCCATCTCGTTCACCTTGAAGACCGTGGCGTAGTCGGTCTGCGCCAGATCCAGCACGCCGCTTTCGATCTGAGGCGCCGCGGCCGCCGCACCGCTGATGATCACCGGCTCCACCGACAGCCCTTCCTCCTTGAAGTAGCCCTGGGTCATGGCCACGAACACGGGCACCGACTCCACGGTCGGCACCACTCCGACCTTGATGGTGGACTGCTCGGGTGGGCTGGACGGGCGGACGGCGGCGCGCGGCTCCGCGGGCAGTACCCGTACCCCGACGGCGACGGCGAGCACGGTGACGACGACCACCGCGGCGGCGGCTAGCGCCATGGAGTTGCGCCGCCTGCGCTGATGGATGTCGAACGTCCTGGCGCTCAGATCGCGCTCCGGCATGTCGTCCGCGATGCGGCCGAGCTGTTCTCCGAGCCAGGTCATCGACGTGCCCCCTCACTATGAGCCGAGTTCTCGTCCAGAACAGGCAGTCTCGGCGCCAGCTCGGGCGCCAGCGCACGCAGGCGGGCCAGGGCGTGGTGCGCCTGGCTCTTCACGGTGCCGACGGAGCATCCCAGCAGGTCGGCGACGTCACGTTCGGTCCGGTCCTCGTAGAAGCGCAGGACGAGTACCGCGCGCTGCTTGGGCGTCAGCCGCATGAGCGCCTGGCGCAGGACGATCCGCAGGACCGCGGAGTCTTCGGACGAGTAGGCGCGGTCGGGCGGCTCGGCGCTCGGCACCTCGCCGGAACCGCGGCGCCGCCGCCACGAGATGTACTGGTTCACCATGGTCTTGCGCGCATAGGCGTCAAGGTTGTCGATGTGGCGTAACTTCGACCACCGCCCGATCATGCGGACCAGCACACTCTGCAAGAGGTCCTCCGCGAGGTGGATCTCTCCGGTGAGCAGGTAGGCCAAGCGCATCAACGGGCGTTGGTGAGCATCCACGAACGCCTGGAAACTGGCATCGCGATCCAACGTCTCTCCTCATGTCGGTACCCTCCAGACGCTGTGGGCGCCGCGAAAGGTTGGCACTCCTGAGGAGCGGTGTACGGAAGTGATGGGTGCTCGCACCGCATCAGAAGGTTGCAGGGCGGTGGCGGAGAACAGCTCCTCAGCGAGAGAGTCGGTCGGATGATCCATAAGATCGCTTGTATGACAGTTCCTTCCCTGGACGGCCGCCGATTCCGCGCTGTCGCAGATGTAGCAGGCGGTGAAGTCGGCACCGAGACGCTCTTGACCTATCACCAGAACGACAGCGAGATCTGGGGCACTTATGCAGGAGGCTCCGTCCGTCGCGGCTTCCTCGTCGGCACCCTCAACGGTGACAGCATCGGAAGCAGCGCGGTGGAAGAGGTCATCAATGGGACATGACGCGACCTGACAAAGACTTGCCGGATATCGGTCGATGAGAGACCGAGCCGGGATTGTTCACCCAGCCCCGTCCCTGGCCAGACCGCGAGCCTATGACCAGGTAGCCTTACCCAACCGCAACGACGAAAAGGACATCAACGTGCGAACCGCCCTCTGAGACGTCCCGCCCGTTCGGGACGCGCCCCTCCGGGCTCAGCCCGTCCGGGACGTGGAGCGGGCACCGCCGGACAGCAGCCGACGCCAGCGCGGCACCTCGAACGCCACGGTCGCCACGGCCAGCACCGACACGACGACCGCCACCGCCGCCGGCCAGGCCACCCACGACGCCGCCACCGCGGCCACGAGCTGGAGCAGAACCAGCAGGATCGTCACGAACCCCGGCACGGCCACGATCACGCTCCGCTTGTCGCCCGGCGTGGAGAACAACGTCGGCAACCCGATCAGCACGACCACCGACAGGACGGCCAGCGCGACGGAGTGGGAGGCCAGAGCCCACGGGGTGGCGACCCAGGCGATCAGCTCGGTGGCGAAACGCAGCGCGGACCCGGCGGGGTTGTCCCGGCGGACAGGAACGGACACGCGCGCACCCTACAGCCACGCCGCGCTCGCCCGGTAGGCAGCCGCATGACAAATGTCAGCGTGAACGCAGGACGCACGGCACCAGGGGGCCGCCCGGCGCGCTCCTAGCGTGGAAGGCATGGAACCCCTTCCCTCCACCCCCGCCTTCGCCCTGGACGGCGTCGCCAAGCACTACGGCGACGTGCGCGCGGTCGACGGCCTGAGCCTCACGGCCGGCACCGGAGGCGCCATCGCCCTGCTCGGCCCCAACGGGGCCGGCAAGTCCACCACCATCTCCCTGCTGCTCGGCCTGACCCGGCCCACCGCCGGCACGGTCCGCCTGCTCGGCGGCCCGCCGGAGGAGGCCGTCACCCGCGGCCGGGTCGGCGCCATGCTCCAGCACGGCGAGCTGATGCCCGAGCTGACCGTCGGCGAGCTCGTCGGCTTCGTGCGCGGCCTCTACCCCCGGCCGCTGCCCCTCGGCGAGATCCTCGACCTGGCCGACCTCGGCCCGCTGGTCAGGCGCCGCGCGGGCCGGCTGTCGGGCGGGCAGGCCCAGCGGGTCAGGTTCGCGCTGGCCGTGGCGGGCGCGCCCGACCTGCTGATGCTCGACGAGCCGACCGCCGCGATGGACGTCGAGTCGCGGCTGCGCTTCTGGGACGGCATGCGCGCGTACGCGGCGGACGGCCGTACCGTGCTGTTCGCCACCCACTACCTGGAGGAGGCCGACCAGCACGCCGACCGGGTCCTCGTCATCGCCGGGGGCAGGCTCGCCGCGGACGGCACCACCGCGCAGATCAAGGCCGCGGCGGGCGGCCGGCTCGTCACCTTCCGCCTCGGCGACCAGCCGGCCGCCGGGCTGGAGTCCCTGCCGGGCGTCACCGCGGTGGAGATCCGCGACGGCGTGGCCAGGCTGCGCACCGACGACACCGCCCTCACCACCGCCGCTCTCTACCGCGACACCACGCTGGTGATCCGCGACCTGGAGGTCTCCGGCGGCCACCTCGAAGACGCCTTCCTCGCCCTCACCCGGGAGTCCTGATGCTCGCCTCATACGTGCGGCTGGAGATGCTGCGCATGGTCCGCCACAAGAAGTTCGTGATCATCGGGATCGGGTTCCCCCTCGTCATCTACCTGCTCAACGCCAACGTCTTCGGCAAGGAGACCACCGGCGACGGCGTCACGCTCAGCGCCTACGTCATGGTCTCCATGGCGGCCTACGGCGCGATCTCCGGGGCGCTGGTCAACACCGCCGGGCCGTGGGCGCAGGAGCGCGCCTCGGGCTGGCTGCCGCAGCTCCGGGTCACGCCGCTGCCCGGCTGGATGATCATCGTGGGCAAGCTGGTGGGCGCGCTGGTGCTGGTCCTGCCCTCGATGCTGCTGGTGTGCCTGGCCGGGGCGCTCACGCAGGGCGTGTCGCTGCCGGCCGGGGGGTGGGCCGCGCTGGTGGGGGCGCTGTGGGCGGGGGCCGTGCCGTTCGTCGCGCTGGGGCTGATCGTGGGCTCGCTGCTGCGGCCCGAGGCCGTCCAGCCCGTCACCCTCGTCACCATGCTGGGGCTGGTGATCGTGGGCGGGCTCTGGTTCCCGGTGAGCACCATGAGTGACACCATGCGCTCCGTCGCCGAGGCGACTCCCGCCTACAGCTACGCCGACATGGGCTGGAAGGTCATCGCCGGCCACGGCGTGCCCATGACGGACGCGCTCACGGTCGCCGGCTGGGCGGCGGCCCTCGGAGTGCTCGCCGTCCTCGCCTACCGGCGAGCTACCGTACGCGGATGAGCCTTTCCGGGCCGCCTGACGGCCTCTCGCCCGTCAGGCGGCTGCTGATGATCTCCGTCGGGCTGGTCTACCTCGTGACCCCCGTCCTGGGGGTGTTGCGGGGGGAGGTCACCGGGGCCCGGGCGGTGTGGGCGTGCGTCGCCCTGATCGTGTTCGTCGGCGGTTACGTCGGGATCGTGCTCAGCCAGCGGACGTTCGGCCGCCCGGGCCGCTGGACGTACGCGCTGCTCGGCCTGACCACGCTGCTCGCCGTCGCCCTCCCGCCGATCTTCGGCGGGGGGTGGCTCGCGCTGCCGGTCTACATGAGCGTGGCCTTCGCCATGGCGCTGCCGAGGCGGCAGGCCGTGGCCGCGGTCGCCGCCATGGGGGTCACGGTCGCCGGGCTCGGCCTGGTCACCGGCACCGACTCGGGCACCCTCGTCCTGCTCCTCTTCCAGGTCGTGACGCTGGCGGTGCTGTTCACCAACGTGCGCAACACCCGGCTGCTGGTGTCCCGGCTGCGGGAGGCGCAGGGCGAGGTGGCCCGGCTCGCGGCCGGGGAGGAGCGGCTGCGCATCGCCCGCGACCTGCACGACCTGCTCGGCCACAGCCTCTCGCTCATCGCGATGAAGGCGGAGCTGGCCGGGCGGCTGGCCGAGGGGTCGCCGGCGGTGTGGCGGGAGGTCCGTGACATCGAGGAGGTGGCCCGCCAGGCGCTGGTCGAGGTGCGGGAGGCCGTCACCGGTTACCGGCAGCGGGGGCTGGCCGAGGCGGTGGACGGCGCCCGCGCCGCGCTGGAGTCGGCGGGCACGGACACATTCGTCCGGCTGTCGGGGACGCCGCTGCCGGCCGCGCTCGACGGGCTGCTCGCGTGGGCGGTCCGCGAAGGAAGCACGAACGTCCTGCGCCACTCGGGGGCACGGCGCTGCGACATCACCGTGACGTACGACGGGGCGGAGGCCACACTGGAGATCACGGACGACGGGCGCGGCCAGGCGGGGTCAGCGGCCGAGGGGGAGGGGAACGGGCTGGCCGGGCTGGCGGAGCGAGTCGCGGCGGCGGGCGGCACGATGGCGGCGGCCCCGGTGCGCGGCGGCTTCCGCCTCGCCGTCCGCGTCCCGGCTGGAGCCGGAGCCGGAGCGCGCGCGGAAACCCGGGCCCGAGCCCGAGCCGAGCCTGAGCCCCAGCCTGAGCCGGAGTCCGGGCCGGACGGGAGCGCGGCCGCGATGGCCGTGCCGGGCGAGAGAGAGCGGGAGCAGCCGTGATCAGGATCATTCTGGCCGAGGACCAGGCCATGGTGCGCGGCGCCCTCGTCACGCTGCTCGGCCTGGAGGGCGACATCGAGGTGGTCGGGGAGGCGGCCTCGGGGCCCGAGGCGGTGGCCGTGGCGAGGAAGACGCAGCCGGACGTCGCGCTGCTCGACGTCGAGATGCCCGGCGGCGACGGCATCACCGCCGCCGAGGAGATCCGGCGGCTGCTGCCGGACTGCCGGGTGATGGTCCTGACGACGTTCGGCCGTCCCGGCTACCTGCGCCGGGCGATGGAGGCCGGCGCGGCTGCGTTCCTCGTGAAGGACAGCCCGGCGCGGGAGCTGGCCGCCGCGGTGCGCCGCGTCCGGGCCGGCGAGCGGGTGATCGACCCGGGGCTGGCCGCCGCCGCGCTGAGCGCCGGCCCGAACCCGCTGTCGGCGCGGGAGCGCGACGTGCTCGCCGCCGCGGCCGACGGCTCGACCATCGCCGACATCGCCGCCCGCCTGCACCTGTCGGAGGGCACCGTCCGCAACTACCTGTCCTCGGCCATCGGCAAGACCCGCACCCGCAACCGCGTCGAGGCCGTCCGCCACGCCCAGGCGCTGGGCTGGCTGTGAGCTCCGGCCACGCCGCGCCGGTCAGCCGGCGGGCCGTTCCTCCAGCTCACCGGTGGCCTCCCACCGGTCCTGCGCGTCCATCACCTCGTCCGCGTGGGCGAAGGCCCACTCGCCCAGCCGCTCGATCGGCTCCAGCAGGCTCCGGCCCAGGCCGGTCAGCTCGTACTCCACGCGGGGCGGCGCCTCGGCGTACGCGTGGCGCACCACCAGGCCGTTGGACTCCAGCCGGCGCAGCGTCTCGGTGAGCACCTTGGGGCTGACGCCGCCGATCGCCGCGCGCAGCTCGCCGGGCCGCCGGGGTCCCTGGCGCAACGCCCACACCACCACGGCGCTCCAGGTGTTGGCGATCAGATCGAAGGCCAGCCTGGCCTGGCAGTCGGCGAGGAACACCGTGGACCCCCTCGATACGCACCGAATGGTGTGCGACGGCCTTCGTACCGTCGTCCCGTCACACCTTTACACGGATGGAGCACAACATGCGGATCGGCATCCTGGGCGCGGGCGGCATGGCCGACGCCCTCGGCACCCAGTGGCATCGCGCGGGTCACGAGGTCATGATCAGTGGCCGCGACGCGGAGAAGACCGCCGCCCTGGCCGCCCGGATGACCGGGGCGGCGAAGGTCCAGGAGCGGGAGGTGCTGGCGGGCACGTTCGCGGAGGCGGCCGCGTTCGGCGACGTCGTGATGGCGGCCGTGCTGGAGGCGGGCCTGACGGACGTGCTCGCGGCGGCGGGTACGGCGCTGCGCGGCAAGCCGCTCATCGACGTGACCAACGTCCATCCGGACGCGTACGACCCCACGCGTCCGATCGCCGGGGCGGCGGCGGACCTCACAGGGGCCCACGTTGTGAAGGCGTTCAACCTGTGCCACGTGGACGTGTGGCGGATGACGCCGCCGGTCTTCGACGGCAGGCCGCTGGCCGTGCCGCTGTGCGGGGACGACCCGGCCGCCCTGGAGCTGGTACGGCGGCTGGTCGCGGACCTCGGCTGCACGCCGCTGGACGGCGGGGGACTGGCCAGGGCCACCCTCCTGGAGGCCACGGCCGCGTTCGTCATCGGCCTGTGGTTCGCCGGAGCGGACGCCCAGGCCATCCTCACCCCGAAGGAGCACGCCGGCGCGTGAGCCCCGGCATGCCGGAGCCCGTCAGCCGTGACGGGCGAGGTGGTCGGCGTGGCGGACGGGCTCGGGGAGCCGGTAGCGGGGCGACAGGCGCAGCGCCTGCTCCGTGGCCGTCTCCAGCGAGATGCGATGACCGGGGGAGACGTACACCGGCTTGACCCCCTCCCGCGTGCGGACGGCGCGCCCCACCGTCGAGCCGTTCAGCGTGATCGGCGTCCATGCCCCGCGCTCCCGCCCGGGGGCGGCGTGGTCGCCGACGAACGGCGTCTTGCCGACCCCCATCGCCGGCAGGCCGGTCAGCACGCCCAGGTGGCAGGCCAGGCCGAAGCCACGCGGGTGCGCCACCCCGTACCCGTCGCACACCAGCAGGCCGGGCATGGTCGTCAGGCGTTCGAGGGCCCGCACCAGCGCGGGCAGCTCCCGGAAGGCGAAGAGCCCGGGAACGTACGGGAACCGGGCCTCGTCCTCGACGGTCACCTGCTCCAGCACCGTGAGCGTGGCGGCGTCGAGGACCACCACGGCCGCGCGCACCCGGTCGTCGCCGTAGTAGTGGACGTCCAGGCCCGCCACCGCCGTGAACGTGGTCGGCCCGGTGAGCTCGACGCGTGGGCGCAGCCGGTCCTGGATGGCCTGTGCCTCCTCGGCGGTGGCCGGCCACGGGTGAAGCTGGTTCACGAGCACATGATCAATGTAGCCCGGCGGCGGCCGGCCTCCGTGGCCGGAGGCCGGCCCCGCGGTGCGCCGATGGTCTACGGCAGGCCGCGCTCGTCGGGCACGCAGTGCGTCATCTTGAGCCCCGTGACGTCCCGCGGGCCGTTCTTGCCGAGCTGCGACAGCCGCTGCCGGTCCTCGTCCGTCAGCGTCTGGCCCGGCAGGGGCTCCAGGTGGCTGACGTCCGCGGGTGTGATCCCGAGGCCCTGGCCGACGCGCAGCCCCAGCTCGTCCTCCGCCAGGAGGAAGTGCCAGACCATGCGCTCCTGGACCGGCCGGGCGCACTGGCCGATGTTCTGGACGAGGTTCTCGACCAGGTCGTCGCGCTCCCACTGGTGCATCAGCAGGTAGCGCTGGCCCGCCTGCGCGTAATCGTTGGTCCGGGGGATGCGCGCCCGCGTCAGCCGGCCGCTGATGACCGGCCCCTGCTCGGCGGAGACGGGCTTGGGCGCCTCGCCCAGGCCGCCGGTGATGGACGGCTCGTAGTTGACGTGCGGGTTCTCGCCGTCGCCGTCCACGTAGTACGTCATCTGCCCGTCGCGCTGGTTGGTCCGTACCGTGGCGTTCTTGGCCTGGTTGACCGGGAGCTGCAGGTAGTTGGGCCCGACCCGGTAGCGCTGCGTGTCGCTGTAGGAGAACGTCCGCCCGACGAGCATCTTGTCGTCGGAGAAGTCCAGCCCGTCCACCAGCACGCCCGTGCCGAAGGAGATCTGCTCGTTCTCCGCGAAGTTGTTCGCGACGTTGCGGTCGAGCACGAGCCGGCCGACCGGACGTGGCGGGAAGTCGTTCTCCGGCCACACCTTGGTGTCGTCCAGCGGGTCGAAGTCCAGCTCGGGGTGGTCGTCGTCGGACATGATCTGCACGAGCAGCTCCCACTCGGGGTAGTCGCCGCGCTCGATCGCCTCGTGCAGGTCCCTGGTCGCGTGGCCGAGGTCGCCGGCCTGGATGGCCGCCGCGTCCTCGGCGGTCAGGCTCCGCACGCCCTGCTTGGGCATCCAGTGGTACTTGACCAGGACCGTCTCGTTCCGGTCGTTGACCCACTTGTAGGTGTTGACCCCGAAGCCCTGCATGAACCGGTACGTCGCGGGGATGCCGCGCGGGCTGAACAGGTTGACCAGCATGTGCATGGACTCCGGCGTCTGCGACATGAAGTCGAAGATCCGGGCGGGCTCCTGGCGGAACGTGACGGGGTCCGGCTTGAGAGCGTGGATCACGTCGGGGAACTTGATGGCGTCCCGGATGAAGAACACCCCGAGGTTGTTGCCGACGAGGTCCCAGTTGCCGTCCTCGGTGTAGAACTTGATCGCGAACCCGCGAGGGTCCCGGGCCGTCTCGGCCGAGTCACGGCCGCCGATGACGGTGGAGAAGCGCAGCGCCACGTCCGTGCGCTTGCCGGCCTCCTGGAACAGCTTCGCCCTCGTGTAGCGCGAGATCGGCTCGTCGCCGAGCTTCCCGTACGCCTCGAAGTAGCCGTAGGCCGTCGTGCCGCGCGCGTGCACGACCCGCTCCGGGATGCGCTCCCGGTCGAAGTGACTGATCTTCTCCAGGAAGTGGTAGTTCTCCAGCGTCGCGGGTCCTCGCGCGCCCACCGTGCGCTGATTCTGGTTGTCGTGGACGGGATGTCCCTGCCGGGTGGTCAACATCGGGCGGTCGTCGCCGGTCGTCACGCTCTCGGCTCCTTCCATGTGACTGGCCATGTGTCTGGGTCCTGCTGCGTCCCGGCATACCTATCCCGTAGAAAGGTCACTAACGGTTTGACCCATAGATCTACCGGAACGTCAGCAAGCAACCCGGCTTCGGCGACAAAACGGACAGCCCCTACCATGTCCTGGTGATCGTCGGAGACGTGCTGGGGCTGCTCGGCGTGGGCGTCGCGGCCGGGGTGGTCAGCACCGTGGTGAGTCTCGCCTCGATCGTGTCCTATCCCGCGCTGCTGGCCTTCGGCCTGCCGCCGCTCAGCGCGAACGTCACCAACACCGTGGCCCTGCTGTTCACCGGCCTCGGCGCGGCGGCCGGCTCGCGGCCGGAGCTCGCGGGCCAGGGGAGCCGGGTCCTCAGGCTGGGCTGGATCACCGCGCTCGGCGGCGCGGCCGGCGCGACCCTGCTGCTGCTCACGCCGTCGCGGACGTTCGAGCTGATCGCGCCCTGGCTCATCGCCGCCGCCTCCCTGCTCCTCGTCCGTCCGCCCTCGGCGCGCAAGCACGCCGAGCACGGGATACCGGCGAGGATCGCGCTGTTCGTCGTGGCCATCTACATCGGCTACTTCGGCGCGGCGGGCGGCATCCTCATGTTCGCGGTGCTGTCGGCGATGCTCGACCAGGCGCCGGCCCGGACGAACGCGGTCAAGAACGTGCTGTCCGGGCTGGCCAACACGGTCGCGGCCGTGGGGTTCGCGCTGTTCGGGCCGGTCGACTGGGGGGCGGTGGCGCCGCTGGCGGCGGGATTCCTGCTGGGCGGGTGGCTCGGGCCGAAGATCGCCCGGCGGCTGCCGGGGCACAGCCTGCGCTACCTCGCCGCCGCCTGCGGCCTGGCGGTCGCCGCCAAGCTCGGCTACGACGCGTACGCCTCCTGAGTGCTCCAGGTCACCGGGGAACGCGCCGCCGCGAGAAGGGCGCCGTCGCGAACCGGTAGGCGATCTTGGCGGGTGTCAGCCACCGCACGTGGGCGCCGTTCCTGGCCTGGGTGACCACGCGCTCCGCCAGCCACGGCGCCACGATCTCCACCGGGTCGGCCAGGATCGCGAAGATCCTCGCCGCGCGTTCCCGCTCCTCCTCCGGGTAGCCGTACGTGAGCAGGTCGGTGACGACCATGCCGGGGCTCAGCAGGCCCGCCGAGACCCCCTCGGGGGCCTCCTTGGACAGTGCCCGCGTCAGGTAGGTGACGGCGCGCTTGGTGGCGCCGTACACGCCCAGGCCGGGCACGATGCGGCCGTCGCCGCCCAGGCCCTCCATGTTCCAGATGTGGCCGCCGCCCCGCGCCGCCATCCCGGCGGCCGCCACGGCGGAGCCGTTCAGCACGCCGAGCAGGTTGACCTCCATCACCCGGCGCGCCTCGTGCTCGGGCAGCCGCCACAGCGGGAGGCGCCGATGGGACACTCCCGCGTTGTTGACCCAGACGTCGACGCGGCCGTGGCGGCGCACGGCCGCCTCCCACAGCTCCTCGACCTGGCCGCGGTCGGCGACGTCGGCCACGCGGGCCGGCACGCCCAGCTCGGCGGCGGTCGCGGCCACGCGGTCCGCGTCGGTCCCGCACACCGCCACCCGGTGCCCCAGTGCCACGAGGGACCGGGCGAGACCGTACCCGAGCCCGCGGGTCCCGCCGGTGACCACGATAGACGAAGGTGTCATGCCCGATGCTCCAGCCTGGCGGCGTGCTCCAGCCTGGCGGCCACGGTCGCCTCGATGCCGCTGGTGAGGAACCGGCCGATGACCTCCCGCTCCTGCGGGCTGAACGCGTCGATCGCCACGGTGAGGTGCCTGCCCAGCGGGGCGAAGAAGCGGCCCGCCAGCTCGACCGCCTGCTCGTGCACGACGACCTCCACCTTGCGGCGGTCGGTGGCGCTGCGCCGCCGCTCGACGTGGCCGGCCTGCTCCAGACGGTCGAGCAGGGCCGTCGTGGCGGGAGCGCTGAGGCTCAGGGCCGCGCCGAGCTCGCCGGGCGCCAGCGGCCGGCCGGCGGCGTGCGCGTCCAGGATCACCACCAGGGCGTTCAGGTCGGTCCGGTGCAGCCGGTGCGCCGTGGCGAAGCCCTCGACGAAGCGGTCGCTCTCCATGTTGAGCCTGCGGACGAGGACCATCAGCTCGTACGCGGTCACGTTGTCCGGCGTCACGACGCTCCTATACGTTTCTATGGTGGAAATATTCTATGACAGAAAGAAACAGCCGGAGGCGGTGAGCCGGTGGGCGGCGCCGGTCGCCGGGGTGGTGGCGAGCGCCGTCCTGACCGGGCTGATCTGGCTGCTGGGCCGGCGGCTGGACGACGTCGCGCTCCTGCCCGACCAGGGCGCGGCCTGGTACTACTGGAAGCTGCCGGAGCCCACCGTCTGGACCAGGCTGTCGGCGTGGGCGGGTTACGCGGCCCACCAGATCGCGTTCTGGTGGATGATCTACTATGCCCGGACCCGGGTCCGCCGCCACGTCAGCGGGCTGCACCCGATCAACGTCGTCGCGCTGGCCGTCAACGCCGGCTTCGTCGCCCTGCACGTCCTGCAGACCCACCTGTTCTATGACGGCCTGGCCCAGGACGTGCCGATCTTCAGCTCCCAGGGCTCCGTCATCCTCCTGCTGGTCGTCGTGCTCGTCATGGAGAACCGGCGGCGCGGGATGTTCCTCGGCCGGCCCGCGCCCATCGGCCGGGAGGTCGTGGACTTCGCCCGCCGCTACCACGGCTACCTGTTCAGCTGGGCGGCCGTCTACACCTTCTGGTACCACCCGGCCGAGTCCACCGCCGGCCACCTCATCGGCTTCTTCTACATGTTCCTCATGCTGGTGCAGGGCAGCCTGTTCCTCACCCGGGCGCACACCGGCCGCTGGTGGACGCTGACGCTGGAGCTGACGGTCGTGGTCCACGGCACCCTGGTCGCCCTCATGACGTCCGGCCCGGACGGGATGTGGCCGATGTTCCTGTTCGGCTTCCTCGGCGTCTTCGTGATCACGCAGATGCACGGCCTGGGACTGTCGCGCCCGGTCCGCGGGCTGCTGGCCGCCTGCTACGGCGGCTCTCTCCTGGCCGTGTACGCCGTCCGCGGCGACCTCTGGGGCGCCGCCGGTGAGGCGGTCAGGATTCCGGCGATCGAGTACGCGCTGGCCGGGATCCTGGCCCTGCTGACCTGGGCGGGGCTGCGAGCCGCCCGGCGGGTCCGCGGGCGGCCGCCCCGTGCGGGGCGGGCCGGGGTCAGGTGACGAGCTTGGCGAAGCGGGTGGCGACCTCGCGCCAGATCGGCGTGGAGACCGGCTCGTCGGCCACCGCCCCCGCGTACACCTCGTCGGGGTCGAACCCGGCCACCTCCCACGTCCGGATCCGCTCCGGCAGCACCTCGGGATGGAACTGCACGCCCCACGCCGCCTCGCCCACCCGGAACGCCTGGTACGGGCAGCGGGCCGTCTCGGCCAGCCACACCGCGCCCGGCGGCAGGGCCGTGATCGCGTCCACGTGGTGCTCGATCGCGGGCACCACCTCCGGCAGGTCGCGGAACAGCGGGTCGGCCGCCGTCTCCGGCCGCAGCGTGACCGGCACGCTGCCGTTCTCCGGCGCCCCCGCGTCGCCGGTCACCTCCCCGCCCGCCACCTCGGCGAGCATCTGCCCGCCCAGGCAGATGCCGAAGAACGGCACCCGGCCGGCCAGCGCCTGCCGCACCAGCCCCCGCGTGGGCGCCAGCCAGGGCGCGCGGTCGTCCTCGCCGGGCAGGTAGCCGCCGCCCATCATGAGCATCGCGTCGTGGCGGAGCGTCTCGGGCACGGGCTCGCCGTCGTAGGCGTGGACGACGTCCAGCCGCAGCCCCATGTCCTCCAGCCAGCCGCCGAACCGGCCGGGGCCGCCGCTCCTGCTGTTCTGCACGATCAGGACGTCACGCATGGCGGGTCACCGGCCTCCTGTGGGCGTCGGGGGAGAGCGGCGCCGGCCTCCGGCGCGCGTCGAGGGCGCGGGTCACGTCAGTCCCGCGGCGGTCGCGGTGTGGCGCAGCAGCAGGGCGGTGGTCACCGGGCCGACGCCGCCGGGCACCGGGGTCAGCGCGCCCGCCCTGCCGATGACCGCGGCGAAGTCGACATCGCCGGTCAGGCCGCCGTCGGCCGTCGGGTTGGTGCCGACGTCGATCACGACCGCGCCGGGCGCCACGTGCTCCGCGCCGATCAGCCCGGCCCGGCCCACGGCCGCGACCAGCACCTCGGCGGTGGAGGTGACCGCGGCCAGGTCGCGGGTGCGCGAGTGGCAGACGGTCACGGTGGCGTGCCGGTCGAGCAGCAGGTGCGCCAGCGGCTTGCCCACCACGGTGGACCGGCCCACCACGACGGCCCTGGCGCCCCGCAGCTCGACGCCGTGCCGGTCGAGCAGCGCCATCACCGCGGCGGCCGTGGCCGGCGCGAACGCGGGCAGCCCGGCCGCCAGCCGGCCGAGCGACAGCGGGTTGGCTCCGTCGACGTCCTTGGCCGGGTCGATCGCGCCGGCCAGCTCCTGCGCCGACGCGCCCTCGGGCAGCGGGGTCTGCAGCATCACGCCGTGGACCGACGGGTCGGCGCTGAGCCGTTCGAGCGTGGCGCGGATGCCCTCCACCGGGGCGGCGGCGCCGAGGTCCACGATGTCGCAGGCGACGCCCACCCCGGCGGCGGCCTTGGCGATGGAGCGCACGTACCACAGGGACGCCTCGTCGGCGGTGGCCACCACGACCGCCAGCCTCGGCGCGGTCCCGGCGGCCCGCACGAGCCCGGCGACCTCCTCGCGGAGGGCGGCGGCGAGCTCCCGGCCGCGCAGCTCCACGCCGTTCGCGGAGGTCCCGGTCATCGGGCGAGGTCCTCGCGCACGGCCGCCGTGACCCGCTCGGCCCTGGCGACGGCGTCGTCCACACCCGCCAGGCGTGCGCGCAGCCCGTCCAGCACCGGTTCGTCCTTGATACCGCCCATGTTGACCTCGACGTTGACGCGGGCCGTGGTGAGCGCGGCCCGTGCGGCCTCGGCCGCCGCGGCCACGTCGGTGACCACGTTCGGGTTGCCGATCGGCAGCAGCGTCTCGCACAGCTCCACCAGCCGCGCGGCCGTCTCGGCGACCCGGGCGGGCGGCTCGGCCGCGCCGGCGAGGGCGGCGGCGATGGCCGCGCTCCGCTCCTCGCCCTTGGGCAGCTTGTACGCCTCCGTCACCGCCGTGAACGCCGCCGCGTCCTCGGCGGCCAGGCCCAGGGCCCGCTCGCGCAGGGCGTCGGTCTCGGCCGTCACCGCGGCCACGGTCGCCGCGTGCCCGGCGTAGCGGTCGCCGGTGCTGTAACGGGCGACCATGCCCAGCAGCGCCGCCGCCTGAGCCGCGTGCAGGGCCGCGGTGGCGCCACCGCCCGGCGCGGGCTCGCGGGCGGCCAGCCGTTCGAGGAAGTCGCCGATCTTCATGTCGCGCATGGCGGCATTCTGCCAGCCCGCCGCATCCGGGCTCGCGCCCGGCCGCGGGCCCGGCGCGTCATTCCCGGTGCATCGGCCGGGTCACGTCGTCGGACACCTGCCCATAGGACGACGGCCCCTGCGACGACGGCCCCTGGGACGACGGCCCGTACGACGACGGACCGTAGGCTCCGTGAGACGGTGCCCCGTACCCCTCGTGGCCGGACATCTCGTACGCCGACGTCCCGTGCCCCGGCGTCACCACCGGCGGACGCCGCGAGCGCCACCGCGACGGGAACGCCGACGCCACCAGCAGCAGGACCCCCAACACCAGGAACACCCCCGTGTACCCCAGCGTCAGATACCCCGAACGCATCCAGCCCGGCACGAACCGACTTATCACCGACGACCCGGACAGGATCTCGGCGAACGGCAGCAGGCCGAGCAGCGTGAACCCGATCCCGCCCAGCAGCGAAGCGACCGGCGACAACCGCGAGGAGGAGAGAAGGGCCAGCAGCACACCGGCCACCACGATCGCGGCCAGCCCGGTCCACGAGACCAGGAAGTTCTGGATGCTCAGCGAGACCTCGCCGACTCCGTACACCAGGGCCACGGCGACCAGCGGTGGCAGCAGGACCCCGGCGACCACTCCGAGTACATGACGCACACCGTTGGACATGACGCCCCAACCCCCGTCGTCCGGTAAGGGCCCCAACCTACCGCGTGGATTCCCGCACGACGAGGTCCGGCTGGAACATGATCTGCTGGTGCGCGTGCGTGTCGGGGTTGTCGCACTCGTCCAGCAGCAGCTCGGTGGCCACCCGGCCGAGCTGGTAGGTCGGCTGCCGGATCGACGACAGCGACACCGTGGAGGCCGAGGCGAAGTCGATGTCGTCGTACCCGATCAGCGACACGTCCTCGGGCACCCGCACACCCGCCTGGAGCAGGCCCCGCAGCATGCCGAGCGCCAGCAGGTCGTTGGCGCAGAACAGCGCGTCGGGCAGGGTGCCGTCGGCCAGCAGCTTCTCGGCCGCCTGCTGACCGGCCTTGGCCGTCATCGCCGGCATCGCGATCTCGCGCAGCTCCGCCGGGTCGCGCCCGGCCGCGGTCAGGGCCTGCTCGGCGCCCCGCCGCCGGTCCTGGCACTGCCGGATGGCGGGGGGCCCGGTCACGTAGCCGAGCTGCCCGGCCCCGCCGCGCAGCAGGTGTCCGGCCGCCATGGCGCCGCCGGTCACGTCGTTGACCGCGACCGCGCACTGGGTGGAGCGCTCGGCCGGGTGATCCACGAGCACCACGGCGATGCCCCGCTCGCGCAGCCGCTCCAGCCGGGCGGGGTCCTCGTCGGAGGGCGTGATGAGCACGCCGCGCACCCGCTGCTCGGCGAAGACCAGCAGGTTGCGCTCCTCCTTCGGCCGGCTGCCCGAGGAGTTGCCCAGGATGACCGCGTAGCCGCGCTCGCTGGCCATGTCCTCCACGCCGGCGGCGACGTCGGTGAAGAACGGGTTGCCGATGTCGATCACCGACAGCCCGATCGTGCGGCTGTGGCCGGCCCGCAGCGTGGAGGCCGAGCCGTGCCGGACGAACCCCAGGTCACGGATGGCGGCCTCGACGCGGGCGCGGGTGCCGCCCGCGACCTTCTCGGGGCGGTTGAGCACGTTGGACACCGTCCCGGGCGACACGCCCGCCCGGGCCGCGACGTCCTTGATGCTCACTGTGGCCATTCACGCCCCCGGGGCTCGTAGGTGCGCACGTCCGCGCTCCGCCGTACCAGATCCCGCATCTCGGCCAGGTCGCCGACCAGGCCGCGGGCTCGCGCCTGCACCAGCGCGTTGCCGAGGGCGGCCGCCTCGACCGGGCCCGCGACCACCGGGAGCCCCGTCGCCTCGGCCGTGAGCCGGCACAGCAACGCGTTGCGCGAGCCGCCACCGACCACATGGACGACCTCGACGGGCCGCCCGCTGAGGCGGGCCGCGTCGTCGACGGCCCTTTTGTAGGCGAGGGCGAGGCTCTGCAGGATGCATCGTACGGCCTGCGCCCGTCCCTCCGGCGGCCGCTGCCCGGTACGGCTGCAGTAGGCGTCGATGCGGGCGGGCATGTCGCCCGGCGGCAGGAACGACGGGTCGTCGGGGTCGATGACCGCGTCGGTGCGGGCGTGCTCGGCCTCGGCCAGCAGCGCCTCCAGGTCGGGGTGGTCCCAGACGCGCAGGCACTCCTGCAGGATCCACAGGCCCATGACGTTGCGCAGGTAGCGGACGGTGCCGTCGAGGCCCGTCTCGTTGGTGAAGTTGGCCAGCCGGCTCTGCTCGGTGAGCACCGGGGCGGGCAGCTCGACGCCGACGAGCGACCACGTGCCGCACGAGATGTAGGCGAAGTTCGGGCCGGTGGCGGGCACGGCCACCACGGCGGAGGCGGTGTCGTGCGAGGCGACCTGGGTGACGACCGTGGAGTAGCCCAGCTCGGCGGCCACGTCCTCGCGCACGGGACCCGACTCGGCATCGGTGATCGGCGGCAGGATCCGGCGGGGCAGGCCGAGCCGGTCGACCAGCTCCCACGCCCAGTCGCGGCGGGTCACGTCGTACAGGCCGGTGGTGGAGGCGTTGGTGCGCTCGGCGGCGATCCGCCCGGTCAGCCAGTAGCCGATCAGGTCCGGGATCATCAGCAGTGTCGCGGCCTCGTCGAGCCGCTCGCGCAGGAGCTGGTTGACCGTGGTGAACGGCAGGAACTGCAGCCCCGTCACCTCGTACGGGTCGATCCGCTCGGCGACCCCGGCCGTGCGCGCGTCGCGGTAGTGGACCGGGTTGCCGATCAGCCGGCCCGCGGCGTCGAGCAGGCCGTAGTCCACGGCCCACGAGTCGACGCCGGCCGACTCGGCGGGCCCCGCCCTGCGCAGGCCGTCGAGCACGCCCTGGTACAGGGAGAGGATGTCCCAGTGCAGGGTCCCGGCCACCCGTACCGGCCGGTTGGGGAAGCGGTGCGCCTCGGCGAGCTCGATCTTGTCGGCGGTGATGTCGGCGGTCATCACGCGCCCGCTGGAGGCGCCGAGGTCCACAGCGGTGAATCGCATGCGCTGATTAAAACGTATCAATCACAATGGCGCCATAGCCGAGCGCCACCCATTGACGGCCGCAGGCGCAGCGCCTACATTCCGGAAACATCCTGTTAAAACGTTTGTCGCGCGGAGGATGTATGGGCGCTCACCCCACGCTCGCACTCGCCGGCGTCAGCAAGTCCTTCGGCGCGGTCCGGGCGCTACGGGACGTCTCCATCGAGCTGCACGCGGGTGAGGCGCACGCCCTCGCGGGCGAGAACGGGGCGGGCAAGTCCACGCTCGTCAAGACGCTCGCCGGGGTCCATCGCCCCGACCAGGGCAGGATCCTGCTCAACGGCGAGCCCGTCGTCTTCTCCGGACCGGCCGACGCCCAGCAGGCCGGGGTCGCCGTCATCTACCAGGAGCCCACGCTCTTCCCCGACCTGTCCGTCGCCGAGAACATCTTCATGGGCCGCCAGCCCCGCCGCTCGCTCGGCCGCATCGACCGCGCCGCCATGCGCGCCGAGACCCGCCAGCTGTTCGGCCGGCTCGGCGTCGCCCTCGACCCCGGCCGCCCCACGCGCGGCCTGTCCATCGCCGACCAGCAGCTCGTGGAGATCGCCAAGGCGCTCTCCCGCGACGCCCGGGTGCTCGTCATGGACGAGCCGACGGCCGCGCTGTCGGGCGCGGAGGTCGCCCGCCTCTTCTCCGTCGTCGAGGCGCTGCGCGAGCACGGCTGCGCCGTCCTGTTCATCTCCCACCGGCTCGACGAGATCTTCGCTCTCTGCCAGCGCGTCACCACGCTGCGGGACGGCCAGTGGATCGCCAGCGAGCCCGTCGCCGGTCTCACCCACGACGACCTGGTGCGCCGCATGGTCGGCCGCGACCTCGGCGCCCTCTACCCGAAGCAGGAGGCAGCCGTCGGCGACGTCGCCCTCAGGGTCGAGCGGCTGACCCGCGAGGGCGTCTTCACCGACGTCTCCTTCGAGGTGCGGCGCGGCGAGATCGTCGCCCTGGCCGGGCTCGTCGGCGCCGGCCGCAGCGAGGTGGCCCGCGCGATCTTCGGCATCGACCGGTGGGACGCCGGCACGGTCACCGTGGACGGCCGCGAGCTGCCGCCCGGCAGCCCCACGGCCGCCATGGGCGCCGGCCTCGCCCTCGTCCCGGAGGACCGCCGCCAGCAGGGCCTGGTCATGGAGATGTCGATCGAGCGCAACATCGGCCTGACCGGGCTGCGCTCCCTGCGCCGCGGCCCCACGATCTCGCGGCGGGCCGAGCGCGACCGGGCGGCGGACTGGGCGGCCCGGCTGCGGCTGAAGTTCGCCCGGCTCGGAGACGGCGTCGGCGTGCTGTCCGGGGGCAACCAGCAGAAGGTCGTGCTCGCCAAGTGGCTGGCCACCGAGCCGTCCGTGCTCGTCGTGGACGAGCCGACGCGCGGCATCGACGTGGGCACCAAGGCCGAGGTCCACCGGTTGCTGTCGGAGCTGGCCGGGCAGGGCATCGCCGTCCTGATGATCTCCTCCGACCTGCCCGAGGTGCTCGGCATGGCCGACCGGGTGCTCGTCATGCGCGAGGGGCGGCTGAGCGCCGAGATCCCGCGCGCCGAGGCCACCGAGGAGAGCGTGATGCACGCCGCCACGAGGAGGGCCGCATGACCGCGACCACGGTGCCGGACCAGGGGCCGGGCCGGGAGCTCGGGACGCGCGGCGCCCGCGCCCTGGTGGACCTCGTCTTCCGCGCCCGCGAGCTGAGCCTCGTCGTGGCGCTGGCCGTGCTCGTCGCCGTGACCGCCGCGGTCAACGGCAACTTCCTGTCCGGCCAGGGCATCGAGGACATCCTGCTCAACACCGCGATCCTCGCCCTGCTGGCCGTCGGCCAGTCGATCGTGGTGATCACCCGCAACATCGACCTGTCGGTCGGCTCCGTGGTGGGGCTCGTCGCGTTCGTCACCGGCGACGTGCTCGCCCGCGGCGCCGGGATCGTGCCGGCCGTGCTGCTCGGCGTGGCCATCGGCGCCGCCTGCGGCCTGGTCAACGGCCTGCTGGTCAGCTTCTGCCGCGTGCCCGCGCTGGTCGTCACGCTCGGCACGCTGTACGTCATCCAGGGCCTCGACCACTACCTCGCCCACGGCCGGCAGATCAACGCGGTGGACCTGCCGCCCGCCCTGCTCGCCCTGGGCAACGGGGCCGTGCTCGGCGTGCCGTACCTGCCGCTCATCACGCTCGTGGTCATGCTCGCGGTCGGCGCCTACCTGCGCGCGTACCCGAGCGGCCGGGAGTTCTACGCGATCGGCTCCAGCCCCGAGGCCGCCCGGCTGGCCGGCGTGCCCGTCCGGCGGCGCGTGCTGGCCGCCTACCTGGTCAGCGGATGCCTGGCCGGGCTCGCCGGGGTGCTGTGGCTGGCCCGGTTCGGCACGGTCGTCGGCGACTCGGCCAACGGCTGGGAGCTGCTGGTGGTCAGCGCGGTCGTGGTCGGCGGCGTGGCCATCACCGGCGGCGTCGGCAGCGTGTACGGCGCCGCGCTCGGCGCGCTGCTGCTCACCACGATCGGCAGCGCGCTCGTCGTGCTGCGGGTCAACCCGTTCTGGCAGCAGGCCATCACCGGGGCGCTGCTGCTGCTGGCCATCAGCGTCGACCGGGTGCTCGCGATCCGCGTCGCCCGCCTGCTCAGGAAGGGGAGCCGCCGATGACCCGGGTGCTGCGCTGGGACGTGCTGGTCGGCGCGCTGCTGGTGGCCGTGTTCGCCGCGGGCTCCTTCTCCGTGCCGGGGTTCGCGACCGTGGACAACCTGTCGTTCGCGCTCGGCGACCTCGGCGAGATCGCGCTCATCGCGCTGGCCATGACCCTGCTCGTGGTGGCCGCCGAGGTGGACCTGTCGGTGGCCTCGGTCCTCGGCCTGTCCAGCGCCATGGTCGGCGCGCTCTGGGACGGCGGCATGGCCATCGAGACGATCATCCCGCTGGTCGTGCTCACCGGAGCCGTGTGCGGCCTGGTCAACGGGCTGCTCGTGACCCGCCTCGGCCTGCCGTCGCTGGCGGTCACGATCGGCACCCTCGCGCTCTACCGCGGCCTGGCGTACGTGGTGCTCGGCGACCAGGCCGTCGCGCAGTTCCCGCCTGCCTACACCGCGCTCGCCGTGGACGACGTGCCCGGCACGCCCATCCCGTACCCCGTCGCCCTGTTCGTCCTGCTCGCCGCCGTCACCGGCGTCGTCCTGCACGCCACCGGCTTCGGCCGCGCCCTGTACGCCATCGGCGCGCAGGAGCAGGCCGCGTTCTTCGCCGGGATCCGCGTCAAACGGATCAAGCTGGTGCTGTTCACGCTCTCCGGCACCGTCGCCGCGTTCGCCGGCGTCGTCTTCACCCTCAGGTACGGCTCGGCCCGGGCCGACAACGGCCTCGGGATCGAGCTGGCCGTCATCGCCGCCGTGCTGCTCGGCGGCGTCGACTTCGACGGCGGCAAGGGCACCCTCGGCGGCGTCATCGCCGGGGTGCTGCTCATCGGGCTGCTGCGCAACCTGCTCATGCTCGGCGACGTCTCCACCGAGATCCAGTCGATCGTCACCGGGCTCCTCCTCATCGTGTCGGTGCTCACCCCCCGCCTCGTCTCGCTGGTCAGGCCCGTCCTGAAAGGAACCCCATGACCCCGATGCGTCTCACAGCCGTGGTCGCCCTGCTCGCCCTGGGGGCCGCCGCCTGCGGCGGCACCACCAAGTCCAGCGTCACCTCCGCCCCCGCGCCGGCCCCCGCCTCCTCCTCGGCCGCCGCCAAGGCCGACCCGAACGCCCCCCTCAAGGAGGGCATCAAGCTGGCGTTCCTCCCCAAGCAGATCAACAACCCGTACGAGACCATCGTCGACAACGCGGGCATCGAGGCCGCCAAGGAGTACAAGGGCGAGGCGAAGGAGGTCGGCCCGTCCGACGCCTCCGCCTCCTCCCAGATCTCCTACATCAACACGCTCACCCAGCAGGGCCACGACGCGATCCTCATCGCCGCCAACGACGCCAACGCCGTGTGCGGCCCGCTCTCGACGGCCCGCGCCAAGGGCATCAAGGTCGTCTCGTACGACTCCGACGCCGCCCCCGAGTGCCGCGACCTGTTCATCAACCAGGCCAGCTCCGAAGAGGTCGGCCGCAGCCAGGTCAGGCTGCTCGCCGACCTGATCGGCAAGAAGGGCGAGATCGCCATCCTGTCGGCCACGGCCAACGCCACGAACCAGAACACCTGGATCAAGTACATGAAGGACGAGCTGGCCAAGCCCGACTACAAGGACATGAAGCTGGTCAAGGTGGCCTACGGCGACGACGACGACCAGAAGTCGTTCACCGAGACCCAGGGCCTCCTCCAGGCGTACCCGGACCTCAAGGGCATCATCTCGCCCACCACGGTCGGCGTCTCGGCGGCGGCCCGCTACATCTCCGGCTCCAAGTACAAGGGCAAGGTCGTGCTGACCGGCCTCGGCACGCCCAACCAGATGCGGCAGTTCGTCAAGGACGGCACGGTCGAGAAGTTCGCCCTGTGGAACCCCAAGGACCTCGGCTACCTCGCCTCCTACGCGGCGGCCGCGCTGGTGTCCGGCCAGATCACCGGCGCCCAGGGCGAGACGTTCAAGGCCGGCAAGCTCGGCGAGCGCACGATCGGCGCGAACGGCGAGGTCATCCTCGGCCCGCCGTTCACCTTCGACGCCGCCAACATCGACCAGTTCGACTTCTAGCGGTCCCCCCAGGACCGCTCTCCCCGGTCCCCGCCGCCCGGCGGGGACCTCACCACGAGCAAGACCAGCGAAGGCGAGGGCCAGTGAAGGTGCGGAGGGTGCCATGCGGCGCGTGTGCTTCCTGCTGAAGGTGCGCGAGGACCGTCTCGACGAGTACCGCGAGCGGCACGAGGCCGTGTGGCCCGACATGCTCGACGCCCTGCGGACGGCCGGATGGGGCAACTACTCGTTGTTCCTGCGCGAGGACGGCCTGCTCGTCGGCTACCTGGAGACCGACGACTTCGAGGCCGCCCAGCGGCGGATGGCCGAGACGGACGTCAACGACAGGTGGCAGGCCGAGATGGCGCCGTTCTTCGAGACGGGCCGGGCGGACGAGGCCTTCGCGCCGCTGGAAGAAGTGTTCCACCTTGACTGAATCAGGACAGAATGAATCGGGGAAGGCTTTGATCAAGGAAGAGCTGCGCCGGCAGCGCATCGAGACGCCGTCGTGGGCGTACGGCAACTCCGGCACCAGGTTCAAGGTGTTCGCCCAGCAGGGCGTGCCGCGCGACCCGTACGAGAAGCTGGCGGACGCCGCGCAGGTGCACCGCCACACGGGTGTCGCGCCGACCGTCGCCCTGCACATCCCCTGGGACAAGGTGGACGACTACGCCGACCTGGCCCGGCACGCCTCGGAGCTGGGCGTGACGATCGGCGCCATCAACTCCAACGTGTTCCAGGACGACGACTACAAGCTGGGCAGCGTCACCCACCCGGACCCGGCGGTGCGCAGGAAGGCGCTGGGCCACCTGCTGGAGTGCGTGGACATCATGGACCAGACCGGGTCCGACACGCTCAAGCTGTGGTTCTCCGACGGCACCAACTACCCCGGCCAGGACGACATCCGCTCGCGCCAGGACCGGCTCGCCGAGGCCCTGGCCGCCGTCTACGAGCGGCTCGGGGAGGAGCAGCGGTTCCTGCTGGAGTACAAGCTGTTCGAGCCGGCCTTCTACATGACGGACCTGCCGGACTGGGGCGCCGCCTACGCGCACTGCCTCAAGCTGGGCCCGAAGGCGCAGGTCGTGGTCGACACCGGCCACCACGCGCCGGGCACCAACATCGAGTTCATCGTGGCGTTCCTGCTGCGCGAGGGGAAGCTCGGCGGCTTCGACTTCAACTCCCGCTTCTACGCCGACGACGACCTCATGGTGGGCGCGGCCGACCCGTTCCAGCTGTTCCGCATCATGTGCGAGGTGATCCGCGGCGGCGGGTACACCGACGAGACCGCGTTCATGCTCGACCAGTGCCACAACATCGAGCCCAAGATCCCCGGCCAGATCCGGTCGGTCATGAACGTGCAGGAGGCGACCGCCAAGGCCCTCCTCGTGGACCGTGACGCGCTGGCCGCCGCGCAGCGCGAGGGCGACGTGCTCGGCGCCAACGCCGTGCTCATGGACGCCTACAACACCGACGTCCGCCCCCTGCTCGCCGAGCTGCGCGAGGAGATGGGGCTGGACCCGGACCCGATGGCCGCCTACGCCAGGTCCGGTTACTTCGACAAGATCGCCGCCGAGAGGGTCGGCGGCGCGCAGGCAGGGTGGGGAGCCTGATGCAGGCCGTACAGGAACTGCTCGAAAGAGCGCACGCGCTGGGCGCCGACCCGCGCAACACCAACTACGCCGGGGGCAACGCCTCCGCCAAGGGCAGCGAGACCGACCCGGTGACGGGCGAGCAGGTGGAGCTGATGTGGGTGAAGGGGTCCGGGGGCGACCTCGGCACCCTCACCGCGGCCGGCCTGGCCGTGCTCCGGCTCGACCGGCTCCGCGCGCTGACCCGGGTCTATCCCGGTCCCGAGCGCGAGGACGAGATGGTCGCCGCGTTCGACTACTGCCTGCACGGCAAGGGCGGCGCCGCGCCGTCCATCGACACCGCCATGCATGGCCTGGTCGAGGCCACGCACGTGGACCACCTGCACCCCGACTCCGGCATCGCCATCGCGACCGCCGCCGACGGCCCCGAGCTGACCGGCCGGATCTTCGGCGACCGGGTCGTGTGGGTGCCGTGGCGGCGGCCAGGCTTCCAGCTCGGCCTCGACATCGCCGCCATCAAGGAGGCGAACCCGCAGGCCATCGGCTGCATCCTCGGCGGCCACGGCGTCACCGCCTGGGGCGCCACCAGCGAGGAGTGCCAGGCCAACTCCCTGGAGATCATCCGCACCGCCGAGCGGTACATCGCCGAGCACGGCCGTCCCGACCCGTTCGGCCCGGTCGTGCACGAGCCGCTGGCCGAGGAGGCCCGCCGCCGCCGCGCGGCCGAGCTGTTCCCGGTGGTCCGGGGCCTGGCGAGCACCGACGTGCGGCAGGTCGGCCACTACACCGATTCGCCCGAGGTGCTCGACTTCCTGGCCCGGGCCGAGCACCCCAGGCTCGCCGCGCTCGGCACGTCGTGCCCGGACCACTTCCTGCGCACCAAGGTCGCGCCGCTCGTGCTCGACCTCGCGCCGGACGCCCCGCTGGAGGAGGCCGTGGCCCGCCTGCGCGAGCTGCACGCCTCCTACCGCGAGGAGTACGCCGCCTACTACGCCCGCCACGCCACCCCCGACTCGCCGCCGATGCGCGGCGCGGACCCGGCGATCGTGCTGGTGCCCGGCGTCGGCATGTTCAGCTTCGGCAAGGACAAGCAGACCGCGCGCGTCGCCGGCGAGTTCTACGTCAACGCCATCAACGTGATGCGCGGAGCCGAGGCCCTGTCCCGCTACCAGCCGATCGCGGAGTCGGAGAAGTTCCGCATCGAGTACTGGGAACTGGAGGAGGCCAAGCTGCGGCGCATGCCCGCGCCCAAGCCGCTGGCCGGCCGGGTCGCCCTGGTCACCGGCGGCGGCTCCGGCATCGGCGCCGCCACCGCGCGCCGCCTGGCCGCCGAGGGCGCGTGCGTGGTCGTCGCCGACCGCGACGTGGCGGCCGCCGGCAAGGTGGCCGCCGAGCTCGGCGCCAAGGCGCTGCGCGCCGAGGACGTGGCGATCGCCGCCGAGGCGGACGTCACCTCCGAGGAGCAGGTCGCCGAGGCCGTACGGCAGGCGGTCCTCGCCTTCGGCGGCGTGGATCTGGTCGTCAACAACGCCGGGCTGTCCCTGTCGCGCTCCCTGCTGGAGACCACGCTCGGCGACTGGGACCTCCAGCACGACGTCATGGCCCGCGGCTCGTTCCTCGTCTCCCGCGAGAGCGCCCGCGTGCTCATCGACCAGGGCATGGGCGGCGACATCATCTACATCTCCTCGAAGAACTCCGTCTTCGCGGGGCCCAACAACGTCGCCTACGGCGCCGCCAAGGCCGACCAGGCCCACCAGGTACGGCTGCTGGCCGCCGAGCTCGGCCAGTACGGCGTCCGCGTGAACGGCGTCAACCCCGACGGCGTCGTGCGCGGCTCCGGCATCTTCGCCTCCGGCTGGGGCGCCAACCGGGCGGCCGTGTACGGGGTGGAGGAGGAGCGGCTCGGCGAGTTCTACGCCCAGCGGACGCTGCTCAAGCGCGAGGTGCTGCCCGAGCACGTGGCCGCGGCCGTCTTCGCCCTCACGGGCGGCGACCTGGCGCAGACCACCGGCCTGCACATCCCGGTCGACGCGGGCGTGGCCGCCGCCTTCCTGCGCTAGCCGTCTCCCTCGGCGCACAGCGGTGCCGCCGGCATGTCATCCGTCGCCGGCGGCACCGCCTCCCTCTGTCCCAGAACCCCGCTACCCCCCAAAAACGGCTCTAACACCCCAGGAGGCACGATGCCGCTCGAACGGATAAACGCACCCCGGACCAAGGTCGGGCTCGTCGCCGGCGGGCTCGGCGCGTACTGGCCGCAGTTCCCCGACCTGCTGCCCCAGCTCCAGCGGTCGTCCGCGCGCGTGTCGGAGCGGATGGGGGAGCTCGGCTGCGACGTGGTGGACGTGGGTTTCATCTCCGACGCCCAGGAGGGCGCGGTCGCGGCAGAACGGCTGCGCGAGGCCGGCTGCGACATCATCGTCGGCTTCCTGACCACCTACATGACCGCCACCATGCTGCTGCCCATCGCGCAGCGCAGCGGCGCGCCCGTGCTGCTCATCAACCTGCAGCCGACCGAGTCGATGGACCACGACACCTTCGACACCGGCCAGTGGCTGGCCTACTGCGGCGCCTGCCCGCTGCCGGAGATGGCCAACACCTTCACCCGGGCCGGCATCCCGTTCCGCTCCGTGTCGGGCTACCTGGAGGACCCGCGCGCCTGGGAGCGCATCGAGCGGTGGGTCAAGGCCGCCGGCGTGCGCGCGGCGATGGGCAAGGGCCGCCACGGGCTGATGGGCCACCTGTACCCGGGCATGCTCGACGTCTCCACCGACCTCACGCTCGTCCCCGTCAACTTCGGCGGCCACGTCGAGGTCCTGGAGTTCGACGACCTGCGCGTACGCGTGGAGAAGGTCGGCGACACCGAGGTCAAGGAGCGTATCGAGCTGGCCCGCGAGGTGTTCGAGCTGGCCGACACGGTCGTGCCCGAGGACTTCGAGTGGGCGGCCCGCGTCTCCGTGGGCCTCGACCGGCTGGTGGAGGACTTCGACCTGGACAGCCTCGCCTACTACCACCGCGGGCTGGAAGGCGAGATCCACGAGCGGCTCGGCGCCGGCATGATCCTCGGCGCGTCGCTGCTCACGGCGCGCGGCGTCCCGGCGGCCGGCGAGTACGAGCTGCGCACCTCCCTGGCCATGCTGATCATGGACCGGCTCGGCGCGGGCGGCTCCTTCACCGAGCTGCAGGCGCTGGACTTCCTGCGCGGCCACGTCGAGATGGGCCACGACGGCCCGGCCCACCTGGCCATCAGCGCCCGCCGTCCCCTGCTGCGCGGCCTCGGCGTCTTCCACGGCAAGCGCGGCTGGGGCGTTTCGGTCGAGTTCGACGTGGCGCACGGGCCGGTGACGGCCTTCGGGCTCATCCAGCGGCGCGACGGCAGTTTCGCGTTCGTCGCCTCGGAGGGCGTGACCGTGGACGGCCCGCACCTCAAGATCGGCAACACGACGTCGCGGGTGGACTTCGGCCGCGACCCGGGGGAGTGGACGGACGCGTGGAGCGCCTCCGGCATCTCCCACCACTGGGCCCTCGGCACCGGCCACCGGATCGGCGAGCTGCGGGCGCTGGCGGACCTGATGGACGTGGAGCTGGTGGAGATCTGATCCCCGGCGCGGTCGCATCCTTCGGCAAGCGGCACGGTGGACATCGTCGCCACGCTGGGAGGTCGTACGTGGAGGGTGGTATGAGGCGGCTCCCGGCCGCGCGGAGGGCGCGGCCGGGAGCCGTCGGTCACTTCTTGATCGTGTAGCTGTCGCCGTAGACCTTCCAGGTGAGCGGCGGGTCGAGGTCGAGGTTGCCGTTCTTGAGGAAGACCCGCTGCGCCGTGTCCACGCGGCTGGTGTCCTCGTGCGCCTCCTCCGCCTTCATCGCCGCCTTGCGGGCGTCCAGGAACGCGTTGAGGTACGTCGTCTCGTTGCCGCCCTGGGCCGGGGTCTTGGCCTTGGCCAGGGCCGACTTCCGGATGCCGCCGAAGCTCAGCTTGTCGGCGCCGGGGCCGTGCATGACGATGGCGTCGTAGTAGACGAACTGGCCGAGCGCCCGCAGGCCGTCCTGCTTGGCCTGCTTGACGGCCGGGTCGAAGTAGACGCGGTCGCGCTCGTCGTTCTGCGCCTGCTGGAAGACGGTGTCCTTGGCGGCCGTCTTCCAGTCCTTGGTGAAGTTCGGGTCGAGGCCCTTGTGGGAGTCGCTGCCGTTGACCTTGCGCAGCGCGGGGAGGTACTTGGCGAGCACGTTGCCGGGCTTGCGGTCGGTGTAGACCTCGACGAGCTGGAGCATGTCGCTCGTGCCGGAGCAGAAGCCGATGATGCCGGCGGTGTAGCCGCGCCCGTCGTCGATGTCCTCGATGTAGCCGTACTGGGCCTTCCAGTCGAGCGACGAGTTCTCCGCGCTGGACACCAGCTGCATGGCGATGTCCTTCTTGTGCGGATCGGTCAGGTCGACGGGCGCCTGGAGCGTCAGCGCGAGCACGGGCGCCAGGACGGGGGCGAGGAGGGTGGTTAACACATGCGCTCCTGTGAGCCGGGGTTCGTTAGGAAGCCTTCCTAACGAACCGAACACACCGGAGTCAAGGGCTTCGCCGAATCCTGTGGAGTGCCGTCACGGCCGCAACGCCGCGAGCTGCTGCGCGAACGGGACCACCGCCTCGGCGTCCGCGCTGGTCCGGGCCGTGACCGCGCGGCCCGACACCAGCTCCGCCAGCTCGCCGGCGGCCCGCCCGATCCGCTCACCGAGCCCGTCCGTAAAGGCGTCGCCCCCGCCGCCCCAGTCCTCCGAGGCCGCGTACACGGCCGTCGGCACCACGATCGCGCGCAGGTACGCGAACAGGGGACGCATCGCGTGCTCCAGCGCCAGCGAGTGCCGGGCCGTGCCGCCCGTGGCGGCGATCAGCACCGGCTTGCCCGCCAGCGCGTCCGGCTCGATGACGTCGAAGAACGACTTGAACAGGCCGCTGTAGGAGGCGGTGAAGACGGGCGTGACCGCGACGAGCCCGTCCGCCCGCGTGACCGCCTCGACGGACTCGCGCAGCCGGGCGCCGGGGAAGCCGGTGACGAAGGCGTTGGCGATGTCCACGGCCAGGTCGCGCAGCTCCACCACGCGCACCTCGACAGGGTCCGGCCCGCCCGCTCCGGCGGAGTCCTCCAGGTGGCGGCGGGCCGCCTCCAGCAGGCGGTCGGCCAGCAGGCGGGTGGAGGACGGCTCGCTGAGTCCCGCCGACACGGCGACGAGCTTCATGGTCACACTCCTGTTCGGAAGAGAAGAGAGGTCAGACGGCGGACGGCTGGGCCGCCGTGCGGGAGGCGTGCGTGGGGGCGTCCGGCACGCTGTCCGGACGGTCCTTGGCGAACTCGCGGCGCAGCACCGGCACGACCTCCTCGCCGAGGAGGTCGAGCTGCTCCAGCACGGTCTTCAGCGGCAGCCCGGCGTGGTCCATGAGGAACAGCTGCCGCTGGTAGTCGCCGAAGTACTCGCGGAAGGTCAGCGTCCGGTCGATGACCTGCTGCGGGCTGCCCACCGTGAGCGGCGTCTCGGCCATGAAGTCCTCCAGCGAGGGCCCGTGGCCGTACACCGGGGCGTTGTCGAAGTACGGGCGGAAGTCGCGGACCGCGTCCTGGGAGTTCTTGCGCATGAACACCTGCCCGCCGAGGCCCACGATCGCCTGCTCCGGCGTGCCGTGCCCGTAGTGGGCGTACCGCTGCCGGTAGAGAGTGATCAGCTTGATGAAGTGGTCCTTCGGCCAGAAGATGTTGTTGGCGAAGAACCCGTCGCCGTAGTACGCGGCCTGCTCGGCGATCTCCGGGCTGCGGATGGAGCCGTGCCACACGAACGGCGGCACCCCGTCGAGCGGGCGCGGCGTGGAGGTGAAGCCCTGCAGCGGCGTGCGGAAGCGGCCCTCCCAGTCCACCACGTCCTCCCGCCAGAGCCGGTGCAGCAGCGCGTAGTTCTCGATGGCCAGCGGGATGCCCTGCCGGATGTCCTGGCCGAACCACGGGTAGACCGGGCCGGTGTTGCCACGGCCCAGCATCAGGTCCACCCGGCCGTCGGCGAGGTGCTGGAGCATGGCGTAGTCCTCGGCGATCTTGACCGGGTCGTTGGTGGTGATCAGCGTCGTGGACGTGGACAGGATCAGCCGCTCGGTCCGCGCCGCGATGTAGCCGAGCATCGTGGTCGGCGACGAGGGCACGAACGGCGGGTTGTGGTGCTCGCCGGTGGCGAACACGTCGAGGCCGACCTCCTCGGCCTTCAGGGCGATGGTCACCATCGCCTTGATGCGCTCACTCTCGGTCGGTGTGCGGCCCGTGGTCGGGTCCATGGTCACGTCACCGACGCTGAAGACGCCGAACTGCATCTTAGTCACCACCTATGACTGTTGAAACTTTAACAGCTACCTCAGCGCGACGGCGCCCCGGCTTATTCCACCATGATCGTGGGCCGGGGCGCCGTGGGCGGGTGGGAGAGGAAGCCGCCCGGCGGCCTCTCTCAGGCGCCGCGCTCCTCCTCCTCCTCCTCGTAGTCGCTGAGACAGTCGTAGAGCTCGTCGACCAGGGACGAGCGGTCCGCCCACCACGGAGTCGGATGCTTGGCCGAGCCACCCTCGACCAGCGCGGGATCGACGGCCTCCAGCCAGGGTTCGTGCGCGTCCTCATCGATCGCGTAGAGGTCGATCTCGGCGAGTGAGCTGATCTTGGGGACGGGGACGGTTGCCCGCTGGTGCTGCACCATCCAGGTGTTGCGGAAGAAGTCGAAGCGCAGGTGGTGGCAGTCGCCGGTCTCGGAGAACAGGATCGGCGGGACCAGGAAGTGCTCCGCCCCGACGGTGGCCGCCACGTCGATGTAGTTGCCGGGGACCCCGCCGGCGTTCCAGCAGGCGGCGAAGTTCACCGGGGTGAGCGACTCCTTGCCCAGCACGTGGATCTGGTTGCCGCGGATCACGAACTTCTCCGGGTCGAGGACCACGTCCTCCCCGAGCATCAGGATCGGAGCCGGCATGATGTGCGCCTTGGCGAAGCTCTGCGCGCGCTCGTGGAGGTCGACGATCTCGTCGAGGCGCGTGGGGTCGAACTGGCCTCCGTCGTGGAACGGGCAGCAGACGCCGTCCGTCAGCTCCGGCTCCGGGAAGAGGAGGGACTTGTCGAACGGCGCCACGGCGGGCGCCTCGGGGCCGCCCTTGCCCTTGAGGAAGGCCGGGATCCAGGCGTCGTCCTCGGCCTCGATCACGGCCGACTCGCACAGGTCACGGAAGGACTCGTCGCCGAGCTTGCAGTTGAAGTAGTCGAGCAGCGTGATCGCGGCGCACTCGGCGAGCGACAGCCCGTCGCTCTTTGCGAACCAGAAGTCGTAGCCGTTCGCGATGAAGTGCACGCCGCGGAACTGCTTGTGAAGATACGGCTCGCGCGCGGGGCCGCGGGCGAGGCCGTTCCAGTGGGCGGCGGCGACCCGGTTGTAGGAGGCGTCGGCGTGGCGCGCCAGCTCGGGGGCGAAGACGCTCTCGCCCGTCAGGTAGCAGGCCTTGCTGAACAGCGCGCCGATCTCCGGGTCGTGGGTGACCCCGGGATCCTCGGCGAAGATGAGCTCGGTGCGCAGGAAGACCTTGCGGCCGTCGCGGAAGGGCGCGCCCTCGTGCTCGTACCGCTGGTCGAAGACGACGCAGGTGAAGCTCTCGATGTCCGCGACCGCCGTGCCTCCGGTGAGGTCGAGCGCGGGCTCTCCCGTGCCGCCCGTGAGATAGAGCAGCACCGTGTAACGGGAGACGTGCCCGCGGGCGGCGTCGTAATAGGGCGTGTCGCGGTGGCGGTGGAAGTTGGCGTCGCCCGGCTCGAAACGGTTGCAGCGGAACACCGGGTTGACGTGCGAGAAGCCGTCGAGCAGCGGCGTCGGCATCGCCCTGCGCACCGCCACGGTGAGCGCGTCGGCGAGCAGCGCCGAGTGGAAGATGAAGCGATCGCCGCCGCGGGTGACGGCGTTGAGCGGCGGGACGTAGAGGCCGAGCGTGTCGAGGCCCTCCAGGCGGGCGCGGCCGGCGTCCGGGAGCCGCAGCGACGAGGCGTACGCGTCCTTCGCCAGCTCCACGGGCTCGCTCAGCTCCAGCTCCAGCGGGGTGTCCGCGAACCAGCGGTCGAGCGGCACGATGTTCTCGAAGGTGCGGAACGACAGCTCACGCGGATCGACGAAGACGGCGGCCAGGTGGGGCGCCAGCTCGCTGGGCCGCGCGAACCGCTCGCGCACGCCTTCGTCGACGCGCTCGGCGTCGACGAAGCGCACCGCCTTGAAACGGGCGGTGGGGTGCCAGGAGATCGCGAGCCCGTCCAGCGTCGCGGCGGGCTCCGTGTCCGTCGCGTCGACCTCGGCCAGGTAGCGGGCGACCTCGTCCGCGGGGGCCTGACCGGCCGACAGGACGAAGAAACGGTCGCGGAGTCGGATGCTCACACGCTCCTCCAGAAGCTGCGCAGGGCGGACGGAAGCTGCGGGGCGTTCGCCAGGATCCGGACACCGGTGTCCTCGACGTCGTGGCCGTAGAGGAACAGGCGCTTGAGCGAGCCGGCGAACGGCGCCTCGACCAGGGCCCGCGCCCCGTCGGGGCCGATACGGGCGTAGCGGAGGTCGAGCTCCTCCAGCCGCTCGAAGCCGCCCGCCAGAGCGCGCACGCCCTCGGCGGTGAGCCGGTTGCTCTGAAGGTGCAGGCGCCGGACCTCGCGGAAGGCCGGGGACGCGCACAGGGCCGCCACGCCGGCGTCGCCGACACCGCAGTAGCGCAGGTCGAGCGTTTCGATCCGGCCGTCCGAGGTCGCGGCGGCGAGCGCCTCGGCGCCGGGATCGCCGATGCGGAAGTACGCGAGGTCGAGCTCGGTGAGCCCGCCGAGGTCGAGGTCCGCCAGGGCGCGGGCGTCGTGGGGCGGCGGCGGCAGCGGCATGTCGTTCTCGTCGAAGTCGGGCTCGTCGCTGTAGTAGTCCGCGTCCGCGTCCTCCGCCTCAGCTCCCGGCCTGACGCGCACCCCCGTCACCAGGCGGCCCCGGATGGCCTGTCCGATGAGCGCGGGCGCCTGATCGGACCACTCGACGGCGACCTTCACGGCGAACCCGTGCCGGCGCGTCACGACGGTAACCCCGGGTGGCAGCTCCGCGTCCCACTGCTCCTGGTGCTCCTCCACCAGCAGGTCGATCCGGCGCCTGAGGTCGTCGCGGTCGGCTGGTCGGGCGTGCGCGTGGCGGTGCTCCAGACGGATCAACTCGCCCCGGGCGTCGCCCTGGTCCCGTAACCGGCCGCCGTACGCGCCCCACGTCGCCTCGTCGCCGGGGCGCTCACGGAGCCTTTGTTCCAAGGCCTTCGCTTCCATGCGGGCACCCTAGGGGCAGCCACTGACAATCGGCTCCCGCCGCCGTGAAGGCGCTGGTCAGGCTGCTCCGGTTTCGAGCGCCGTCCGGGCTTCGGCCACTGTCTGGTCCTCCAGCGGTAGGTCGTGATCATGCTGGGGCTGCGGCTTGGCGGTGCAGGTGAGCGGGATCAGCTTGTTCCGGGCGGCCAGGCGGGTGTGTTCGTCGGCGCGGATGGCGGCGAGGAGACCAAGTAGACGGCGACTTGGGGGTTCTCGTCTCTCCCTGCTGTGCCGGTGTACTGGCGCTGGACGCCGACCGTATGGCTGCCCTTCTTCACGGCGCCGGTCTCGTCGACCACGAGTACCGCCTGGTCGTCGTGCAGGTGCTCGACCACGTAGTCGCGCAGGTCGTCGCGGACGGCGTCGGCGTCCCACTTGGCCCGGTTCAGCAGGTGTTGCATGCCGTCCGGGGTGGCCTCCCCGGCCCACTCGGCGATGGTCCAGCAGTTCTTGCGGGGCAGATCCGAGAGCAGGCCGAGTAGCAACCGCCTTATCCGACGGCGGGGTGAGACCCTCGTGAACCGGCCCGCGATCCGGTCCATCAGGGCCTCGAATGCCTCATGCCGGCGGGCAGAGTCTGCGCTGTGTCCTGCGATCACCGCGTGATCGCTGGTCTTCATTCACTGCCGGAGGAGTTCGCAGAAGCGGTCCAGGGCCCGGTCGGTGCGGCGGCGGTCGCTGGTGGTCGTGAGATCGAACAGGAGGCCCCGGATGACGGCCATGACCAGGGTGGGAGTGACGGTGTCGTCAGGGCCGGTGGTGATGCCGCGGAACGTGGCGCCGAGCGTGTTGAACCAGTCCGTGATCGCCTCGGCCTGGTCCGGGTAGTTCTCGGGGTGAGCCAGGCCGTCGGCGTGCACCTCGAAGAACAGTCGGACGAACGGGGCGCGCTCCGGTGCGCTGATCCAGGCCCAGATGCCGCGCAGGTGTTCCTAGGGCATCAACAGGCGCGTTCGGCTCGGACCTGAATGACCGGACGGCCTGGGAACCGGCCTACCAGGCGGGCCTTCGCCAAGCCACCGATGCCGCGGAGCGGCTCCGCCTGGCGTGGAATACCGGATCCGACATGGACTGAGCGCCGCCCGATCCCCAGACTGCTGCCCCTTCTCGTTGACCCCGCCCTCGGCCCCGGTCCTACCGGCAGCTGAGTCGCGACGAGCTACCACCGCCGACAAGCCGTCCGGTCGTAAAGATCACGATCTACCGCTGGAGTACTAGTGCCGCATCAGGCAACGTTCGGCCCGGGCGGTCTGCGACGATGACTCTATGGACGAGGAAGTCATCCCCATTCTTCGCGTCGAGGACGCTGCGGCGGCGGTCGCGTGGTACGAGCGACTGGGCTTCGTCAAGCAGTGGGAACACCGCTTCGAACCGGGACTTCCCGCGTTCGTCGAGGTCGCCCGGGGCGGGGTGCGGTTGTTCTTGTCGGAGCACAAGGGCGACGCTCGTCCCGACACGTTGGTCTACCTCCGCATTCGTGAAGTCGAGGCCATCGCCTCCGAGTTCGGTGTGCAGGCAAAGGCCGCTCCGTGGGCGCGTGAGATTGAGGTGCGCGACCCTGACGGCAATCGACTTCGGATCGGCACGCCGACGGAATGACACTCGCCGGCAGCGCGCGGCAGGGAAGCCGTGCTGGTGGCTGAGCGAGTATGCGTCCGCGAGATCGATGACGACGAGGGGCAGCGCCTGTTGCGGATCATCCGCCGGGGCAGCGGGTCGGTGGTGACGTGGCGGCGGGCGCAGATGGTGCTGTTGTCCGCGCAGGGCATGCCTGTGGCGAAGATCGCCGAGGTGACGTTCACCAGCGCGGACCGGGTCCGGGATGTGCTCCACAACGTCAACGCCGATGGCTTCGGCTCCCTCTACCCGAAGTACAAAGGCGGTCGGCCCAGCACATTCACCCTGCCCGAGCGGCGCGAGATCAAGAGGATCGCCGAGTCCAGGCCGGCCGAGCACGGTCTGCCGTTCTCGACCTGGAGCCTGGCCAAGCTGGCCGACTTCCTGGTCGCCGAGGGGGTGGTCGACGACATCAGCCACGAGGGCCTTCGGGTCCTGCTCCGCGAGGAGGCCGTGTCGTTTCAACGCATGAAGACCTGGAAGACCTCCCGCGATCCCGACTACGCCGCCAAGAAAGCCCGCGTCGAGCACCTCTACGCGATCGCCGACGGCGAGGTCATACCCGACCACGGCGAACCCGAAGTCGTCTTATGCCTGGACGAGTTCGGCCCGCTCAACCTCCAGCCCCACCCCGGCCGACAGTGGGCCGAGCGCGGAGGACGGCACAAGGACCCCGACCGGGAGCCGAGGCCCCGCAGGCGGGCGACCTACACCCGTCCGCACGGGGCCAGGCACCTGTTCGCCGCCTACGACCTCGGCAAAGACAAGCTCTACGGCCACATCAAACCGAAGACGAACCGGACGAGGTTCCTGGAGTTCTGCCGCTACCTGCGCAGCCTCTACCCGCCGAAGATCCACATCGCGATCGTGCTCGACAACTTCTCCCCGCACCTGACCACGAAGAAGGACGGCCGGGTCGGCGACTGGGCCGCGGCCAACAACGTCGAGTTCGCCTACACGCCTACGAACGGCTCGTGGCTGAACCGCATCGAGGCCCAGTTCACCGCCCTGCGCTACTTCACCCTCGACGGCACCGACCACGCCAGCCACATGGAGCAGGGCAGCATGATCGTCGCTACATCATCTGGCGAAACCGTCACGCCGACGATCAACGGCTACGGGCCGTGGTCGACAGGGCGAACGTTGCCTGATGCGGCACTAGGTGCGGGCCGCGGCCAGGGCGTTGATCGCGGCCGGCCCCAGGATGCGCTCGGGGGCCCCGGTCGCGGCCACCGTGATCATGGCCTGGCCGATCCGCTCCGTCGTCGTCACGCTCGCCGGGAACACCCGCCTCAGGATCGGGAAGAGCGGCGCCGTCACCACGTACGCCAGCCGGTACCACCGCGTCCGCGACGTCGCCCCGTGCACTGGCTGGATGTAGCCGGGCCGGAACATGTACGCCTCCAGCGGCAGCTCCAGCAGCGCCTCCTCGGTGGCGCCCTTGACCCGCGCCCACATCGCCCGGCCCCCCGCGTCGGTCCCGGCGCCTGAGACGTACACGAAGGTCGAGCCGGGGTTGAGCCGGGCCAGCGCGGTGCCCGCGGCCAGCGTGTACCCGTACGTGACCCGCCGGTAGTCCTCCTCGCTCATGCCCGCCGAGGAGACGCCGAGACAGAAGAAGCACGCGTCGTGGCCGGCCAGGTCGTCCTCGATCGGGGTGAGGTCGAGCAGGTCGGCGTGCGTCACCTCGCGCAGCTTGGGGTGTGAGCGCCCGGTGGGGGCGCGGCCCACCGTGAGCACGGACTCCACCCGGTCGTCCTCCAGGCACTCCCGCAGCACGCCCTGCCCGACCATGCCGGTCGCGCCGAAGACGATGACTTTCATCCGGGCTCCGTTCCGAGCGGAATGTCACCCGCTCGTACCGATCATCCCAGGCTCGGCGCCGTCCGGCACCCCAACCCCGGGCCGCGACCGGGGGACCCCGGTCCGGTGGCAGGTAAAGACGGCCGGATCCGGCCTGTGCGCGGCCCATCCCCGCGGCGCGCCTCCTCGCTCATCATGGGCCCATGTCACCCGAGGCGATTCACCAGCAGCAGCGGCTCGCCGATCCTCCCGAGACCGCCCTTGAGCCCGTTCCCGAGCCCGACACGGACCCCGCCGCGTCCGCCGCCGACGAGAGCGGCGCCACCCGCCGCCGCGGCGCCCGCGTCCTGGTCGCGGCCCTGGCCGTCGTCGCGCTGGCCGCCGGCGGCGTCGCCGTCTTCCAGTACGCCCGCGCCCACGCCCCCCGCCCCGTGGACGGCGGCACGCCGCCCTGGCCCGTACCCGCCGACCCGCTGCCCGGCATCCGGGCCGCCGGCCTGACCCACGGACCGATGGGCCACGCCGAGCACTACCACGCCCACCTCAGCGTCTTCGTCGACGGCGACGAGGTCGAGGTTCCGGCGGACATCGGCATCGTGGGTGAGGAGATGTCGCCCCTGCACACCCACGACGACCGGGGCGTCATCCACGTCGAGCCGCACACGAAGGGCGAGGTCTTCACCCTCGGCCAGCTCTTCAAGCAGTGGGGCGTCACGCTGTCGGCGAGCCGGCTCGGCTCCCTGAGGACCGACGCCGGCCACACCCTGACCGCCGCGGTGAACGGGGTCCCGGTCACGGGCGACCCCGCCGCCATCGTGGTCAAGGCCCACGAGCAGATCTCGCTCGTGTACGGCAAGCCGGGCCCCTCCTTCAAGGCCCCCTCGACCTTCACCTTCAAGCCGGACGAGTGACCGTCGCGGCCTCCGGGGAGGGCCGGCGCGCCCTTCCCGGAAACGGTCACGTAACGCCATTGCATTATTAATAAAATACCAATAATGTCTCCCACCAAGCCGGAACCCGAGGTCAGGCGTTCCGTTGGAAGGGAGTCAGCATGGGATCGAAGATCTCCCGGGCGGCGAGGATCGCGGCCGCGGCCGCCGCGATCGGCCTCGCCGCGGCGTGCGGCGGAGGCGGCGAGCCGGCCGGCACGCCGGCGGGCGGCGGGGCGAGCGGTGATCCGGCCAAGCCGGTGACGCTCACGTTCTGGTCGTGGGTGCCGGACATCCAGAAGGCGGTCGACCAGTTCAACGCCTCCCACCCCGGCGTCAAGGTCAACCTGGAGACCATCACCCCCGGCCCCGACGGCGGATACGCCAAGATGCTCGCCGCGGTCAAGGCGGGCAACGCCCCCGACGTGGCGCAGGTCGGCTACGACTCGCTGCCCTCGTTCCTCGTCAACGGCGCGCTGCAGGACGTCACCGAGTACGCCGGGGACGACGCGGCGAAGTTCGTCGACTGGCAGTGGCAGACCGGCGTCTTCGGCGGCAAGGTGTACGCGATCCCGCAGGCCAGCGGCCCGATGGGCTTCTACTACCGCAAGGACCTGTTCGACAAGTGGGGCATCGAGGCGCCCAAGACCTGGGACGACTTCGCCGCGGCCGCCGCGACCATCCGCAAGAAGGACAAGGACGCCTACATCTCCACGTTCGCCGCCAACCAGGCGCCGTGGCTGATCTCCCTGGCGCAGCAGGCGGGCCAGCAGTGGTTCGGCACCGAGGGTGACTCCTGGAAGGTCACCATCGACAACCCCGACACCCGCAAGATGGCCGCCTTCTGGCAGAAGCTGCTGGACGACAAGGTGCTCAAGACCGAGGCCGACCTGTCCAACGCCTGGTACAAGGACCTGCAGACCGGCGGCATCGTAGGCTGGATCGGCGGCTCCTGGGGTGACGCGATCATCCGCGGCAACGCCCCCGGCACCTCCGGCAAGTGGGCCGTCGCCCCGATGCCGCAGTGGCCCGGCGCCACGGGGTTCACCTCGGCGAGCTGGGGCGGCGGCTCCTCCTCGGCGATACTCAAGGGCACCAGGAACCCCGCCGCCGCCACCGAGTTCGCGGTCTGGCTCAACAGCGACCCGCAGAGCGTCAACACGCTGCTGTCCGCCGGCTACGGCTGGCCGTCGGTCAAGGACACCAGCAAGGTCACCAACCTGCACAAGGACGACACCGTCTTCCCCTTCTACGGCGGCCAGAACATCTGGGACGTCTTCAAGGAGTCCGACGCGGCCGTGACCACGGACTGGCGCTGGCCGCCGGTGAGCGACGCCCTGTACGCCAGCCTCACCGACAACGCCAAGGCCGCCGTGCAGGGCCAGGGCACCCTCACCGACGCCTTCGCCAAGACCCAGCAGGCGATGGTCGAGCAGCTCAAGGCCAAGGGCCTGAGCGTCGTGACGGGCGGCTGACCGTGGCGGGGGTGCTGCAGCGGACACCGGCGGGCACGACCGGAACGACGGGAACGTCCCGGCGGCGCCCCCGCCGTCCCCGGGCGCACGTGGCGGTCTTCGTCGTGCCGTTCTTCGTCGCCTTCGCGCTCTTCTACCTGGCGCCGATCGGCTACGCCGTCTACCAGAGCTTCTTCCGGCTCACCAGCAGCGGCCTCGGGCTGACCGAGCCGGTGCTGGAGTTCGCCGGCCTGGGCAACTACGCCGCCGCCCTCACCAGCGAGGCGTTCGTGGCGAGCATCGGGCGGGTGCTGGTGTTCAGCCTCGTCGAGGTGCCGGTCATGGTGGTCGCCGCCCTGGCGCTGGCCCTGCTGCTCGACTCGGCGCGGGCCCGGTTCCGGGCGTTCTTCCGCGTGTCGTTCTTCCTGCCGTACGGCGTGCCGGGCGTGATCGCCTCGCTGCTGTGGGGCTTCCTGTACGTGCCGCAGACCAGCCCGCTCATCGACGTGCTGGCCGCGGCGGGCCTGCCGCACGACTTCCTGTCGCCGCAGACGATCCTGCTGTCCATCGCCAACATCGCCACCTGGCAGTTCGCCGGCTACAACATGCTGGTGCTGATCGCCGGGCTGCAGGCCATCCCGCAGGAGCTGTACGAGGCGGCCCGCGTCGACGGGGCGAGCGAGCTGCGCATCGCCTGGCACGTCAAGGTGCCGCTTGTGCGGGCGCCGCTGATCCTCATCACGGTGTTCACGCTCATCGGCACGCTCCAGCTCTTCGTCGAGCCGCTCATCCTCAAACCGCTCACCACGGCCATCAACAGCGACTACACGCCCAACCTGGCCGCCTACAACCAGGCGTTCGGCCAGGCCAACATCCACCTCGCCTCGGCGGAGGCCACGCTCATCGCCGTCATGGCGTTCGTGATCTCGTTCGGCTTCCTGCGCGTGGTCAACCGGAAGGGGAACCGGGCGTGGTGAACCATCGTCCGAAGCCGGCCACCGTGGTGGTGCTGGCGCTGCTGCTGGCCGCGGCCGTCTACTTCCTGCTGCCGGTCGTGTGGGTGCTCGTCGCCTCGACCAAGAGCACCGCCGACCTGTTCGGCACGTTCGGCCTGTGGTCGCCGCGCCCGCAGCTCGGCGCCAACCTCGGCCGCCTGTTCGGCACCGGCGACGGCCTGTTCGGCCGCTGGATCCTCAACAGCTTCCTGTACGCCGGCCTCGGCGCCCTGGCCGCCACCCTGCTGTCGGCCGCGGCCGGCTACGCCATGGCCAAGTACCCCTTCCGCGGCCGGGAGGCGCTGTTCAACCTCGTCCTGGCCGGCGTGCTGGTGCCCTCGACCGTGCTGGCGCTGCCCACGTACCTGATCTTCAGCGAGGCCGGCATGACCGGGTCGTTCTGGTCGGTGCTGCTGCCCAGCGTGGTCAGCCCGTTCGGCGTCTACCTCGCCCGCATCCACGCCCACGCCGCCATCCCAGACGCGCTGCTCGAGTCGGCCCGGCTCGACGGGGCGGGGGAGTACCGCATCTTCTTCCGCATCGGCCTGAAGATCATGAGCCCGGCGCTGGTGACGATCTTCCTGTTCCAGTTCATCGGCATCTGGAACAACTACTTCCTGCCCCTCGTCATGCTGTCGGACCAGCGGCTCTACCCCGTCACGCTGGGCCTGGCGCTGTGGAACTCCCAGACCTTCCGCGACCCGGCCTTCTTCGAGCTGACGGTCACCGGAGCCGCCGTGTCCGCCCTCCTCCTCGTCCTCACCATGGCCTCGCTCCAGCGTTTCTGGCGCGCCGGCCTGACCGCAGGGAGCGTCAAAGGTTGAACATCCTGCCCGTGCTCAAGGACCGGATCGGCTTCGGCGCCGACTACAACCCGGAGCAGTGGTCGCCCGAGGTGTGGCGCGAGGACGTCCGCCTCATGCGCGAGGCCGGCGTCAGCGTCGTCACGCTCGGCATCTTCTCCTGGGCGAGCGTCGAGCCCGCGCCCGGCTCGTACGACTTCGGCTGGCTGGACGAGGTCATGGACCTGCTCGGCGAGGCCGGCATCGCCGTCTCGCTGGCCACCGGCACCGCCTCGCCGCCCGCCTGGCTGTCCCGGCTCCACCCCGGGACGCTGCCGGTGAACCGCGACGGCGTGCGCCTGTCGCCCGGCTCGCGCCAGCACTACTGCCCCAGCTCGCCGGTCTACCGCGAGGCCGCCGCCGGCCTCGCGCAGCGGATGGGCGAGCGCTACGGCACCCACCCCGCGCTCGCGCTCTGGCACGTCGGCAACGAGTACGGCTGCCACGTCCAGGAGTGCTACTGCGACGTCTCCGCCGACGACTTCCGGCGCTGGCTGCGCGAGCGTTACGGCGACCTCGACGGGCTCAACGCCGCGTGGTCCACCACGTTCTGGTCGCAACGCGTCACCGACTGGGCCGAGGTGCTGCCGCCCCGCACCGCGCCCACTCTGCGCAACCCCGCCCAGGAGCTCGACTACCGGCGCTTCAGCTCCGACGCGCTGCTCGCCTGCTACCGGGCCGAGCGGTCCGTCCTGCGCGAGCTCACCCCCGGCGTGCCCGTCACCACCAACATCATGGGCATGTGGGAGCCGGTCGCCGACTACGCCTCCTGGGCCCCCGACTTCGACCTGGTCGCGCTCGACCTCTACCCCGAGCCGAAGGACCCGGCCGCCGCCGTCGACGCCGCGTTCTTCCACGACCAGATGCGCTCGCTCGGCGGCGGCCGGCCGTACCTCATGATGGAGACCGCGACCAGCGCCATCAGCTACCGGCCGCCCAACCGGCCCAAGCGGCCCGGCCTCAACCGGCTCTGGAGCCACCAGGCCGTGGCCCGCGGCGCCGACGCCGTCATGTACTTCCAGTGGCGGGCCTCGCTGGGCGGCGCGGAGAAGTTCCACTCCGCGGTCGTCTCCCACGGCGGCCCGCACGACCGGATCTTCCGCGAGGCCGCCGCCCTCGGCGCCGAGCTGGGCGGGCTGGACGGCGTGGCCGGCACCCGCGTGCCCGCCGAGGTGGCCGTCGTCTTCGACCACGCCAACTGGTGGGCGCTGGAGCTCGACGCCCGGCCCGCCGAGCTGCGCATGCCCGAGCGGGTACGCGCCCACTACGCGCCGCTCTGGCACGAGAACGTCACGGTCGACGTGGTCCCGCCCGCGGCCGGCCTGTCCTCGTACAAGCTGGTGATCGTGCCCAACCTCTACCTGTGCGACGACGCGGCGGCCGAGGGCCTGCGGCGGTACGTCGAGGACGGCGGCCACCTGCTGATGTCGTTCTTCAGCGGGATCGCCGACGCCTGCGACCGCATCCGGCCCGGCGGACATCCCGGCGCCTTCCGCGACCTGCTCGGCCTGCGCGTGGAGGAGTTCTGGCCGCTGAGCGACGGCGAGCGGCTCGGCCTGTCCACCGGCGGCGGCGCCGACCTGTGGGCCGACCACATCGTGCCCGAGGGCGCCGCGGTCCTGGCCGCCTACACCGACGGCCCGCTCGCGGGCCTGCCCGCCGTCACCCGCCACGCCTACGGCCGGGGCAGCGCCACCTACCTCGGCACCCGCCCCGGCGAGCACGTCATGCGCGACCTCGTCCGCGACACCCTGCGCCTGGCCGGCGTCGAGCCCGTCCTGCCCGGCCTGCCCGCCGGCGTGGAGGCGGTCCGGCGCGGCGGCCACGTGTTCCTGCTCAACCACAACGACCATCCCGTACGCGCGGCCGGCGCCGAGCTGGCCCCGCTCGACGTCGCCGTCGTCGCCGTCGGGGAGGCGGAGTGAGCGGCCGGTTCGCGGGCCGCAGCGCCGTCGTCACCGGCGGCGCCTCCGGCATCGGCGCGGCGACCGCCCGCCGGCTCGCCGACGAGGGCGCGTCCGTGCTCGTGGTGGACGTCGCCCCCGAGGGGACGGTGGAGGGGGCCGGCTACCTGCGCGGCGACGTGGCCGCCGAGGAGACCTGGGACCGGGTCGCCGCCCGGGGCCCCTTCGACGTGATCGTGAGCAACGCCGCCGTCGCCGAGGTCGCGCCCGCGCACGAGACGAGCCTGGAGTCGTGGAACCGGCAGCTCGGCGTCGGCCTCACCGCCGCCTTCCTGGCCGCCCGCCGGCTGCTGCCCCCCATGGCCGCCACCGGCGGCGCCATGGTCATCACCTCCTCGGTCCACGCCGTCGTGGGGCTGCCGGGCCATCCCGCGTACGCCGCCGCCAAGGGCGGGCTGACGGCGCTCACCCGGCAGCTCGCCGTCGAGTACGGCCCGGCCGTGCGCGTCAACTGCGTGCTGCCCGGCCCGATCATGACCAAGGCGTGGGACCGGGTGGACGAGCGGGGCCGCGCCGACAGCGTGCGCGCCACCGTGCTGCGCCGGTTCGGCGCCCCGGAGGAGGTCGCCTCGGTCATCGCCTTCCTCGCCTCCGAGGAGGCGTCGTTCGTCACCGGGGCCTGCCTCACGGCCGACGGCGGCTGGAGCATCGTGAAGGAGTCGGCGTGATGGCCGCCTACAGCGGGCGCGGCCTGCACGGGCAGACCGTCGAGGCGATCGCCGCCATGATCTTCGGCGGCGAGTTCAAGGAGGGCGACGCGCTCGACGTCGTGGCCCTCCAGGAGCGGCTCGGCGTCAGCTCCACGGCGCTGCGCGAGGCGATGAAGGTGCTCACCGCCAAGGGACTCATCGGGGCCAGGCCCAAGCTCGGCACCCACGTGCGGCCCCGCGTCGACTGGAACCTCCTCGACGGCGACGTCATCCGGTGGAAGTTCGCCGGCCGCCCCGACCCCGGATTCCTGCACGACCTGCACGAGCTGCGTTCGATCGTCGAGCCGTCGGTCGCCCGGCTCGCCGCGCGGCGCCGCACGCCCCGGCAACTGGAGGAGCTGGAGCAGGCCCTGGAGCGGATGGCGGCGGCCGACGACCCCGTCCAGGCCGACCTCGACTTCCACCGGGCGCTGCTCGCGGCCGGCGGCAACGAGCTGCTCGTCCGCATGGACGTCGTCATGGGCGCCGGACTGGCCGGCCGCGACCGGCTCGTGCACGCCTCCAGCGGCAGCGACGACCCCGTGCCGAGCCACCTGGCGGTGCTGGAGGCGATCAGGCGCGGCGACGCCGGCGCGGCCGAGGCGGCGATGCGCGACCTGCTGGCCAAGGCATGGCGCGACGTGGAGGGGCTCTTGTGAGCCGGCTCGTGAGGAGACGACGGTGGGGGAGCGGAACGTGAAGGGCCGGAGGGGACAGGCTTGAAGATCGCCAGGATCGAGACGTTCCTGGTCCCGCCGCGGTGGCTGTTCTGCCGTGTGGAGACGGACGACGGCGTCGTCGGGTGGGGCGAGCCGGTCGTGGAGGGCCGGGCCGAGGTGGTCCGCGCCGCGGTCGACGTACTCGCCGAGTACCTCGTCGGCCAGGACGCGCTGCGCATCGAGGACCACTGGCAGGTGCTCACCAAGGGCGGCTTCTACCGGGGCGGCCCCGTCCTGTCCAGCGCCGTGGCCGGCCTCGACCAGGCGCTGTGGGACATCGCCGGCAAGCACTACGGCGCGCCCGTGCACGAGCTGCTCGGCGGCCCGGTCCGCGACCGCGTCCGCGTGTACGCGTGGGTGGGCGGCGACGACCCGGGCGAGCTGCGCGAGGAGATCGACAAGCAGGTCGAGGCCGGGTTCACCGCCGTCAAGATGAACGGCTCCGGCCTCCTGCCGCGTCCCGTCACCGGCGCGGACCTGGCCGCCGTCGTCGCCCGCGCGGAGGTCGCCCGCGCCGCCCTCGGCCCCGGCCGTGACTTCGCGATCGACCTGCACGGGCGGGCCACCGCGGCCGACGCCCGGCGCATCATCGCGGCCGTCGCGCCCCTGCATCCCATGTTCGTGGAGGAGCCGCTCGCCCCCGGCCTGCTGCACCGGCTGGGCGACCTCACCGCCGCCACCGAGGTGCCCATCGCGCTCGGGGAGCGCCTCTACTCACGCTCCGACTTCCTGCCGGCGCTCACCTCCGGCCTGGCGGTGGCCCAGCCCGACCTCTCCCACGCCGGGGGCGTCTCGGAGGTCCGGCGCATCGCCGCGCTGGCGGAGACGTTCGACGTGCAGATCGCGCCGCACTGCCCGCTCGGCCCCATCGCCCTGGCCGCCAGCCTCCAGGTGGGCTTCGCCACGCCCAACTTCCTCATCCAGGAGCAGAGCGCCGGCATCCACTACCACCAGGACACCGAGTTCCTCGACTACGTGCTCGACCCGGCGCCGTTCACCTTCACCGCGGGCCACGCCCACCGCACGTCGCTGCCGGGGCTCGGGGTGGTGGTGGACGAGCGGGCCGTACGGGACGCGGACCGGCACCCGCACGCGTGGCGCAACCCGGTGTGGCGGCACGAAGACGGCTCAATGGCGGAGTGGTGACATGACCGACCCCGACATCCCTGACAACCCCAACATTCCCAACAACCCCAACATCCCCGATAACCCCACCATCCCCGCTAACCCCAACATCCCTGACAACCACGGCACCCCCGGCATCCACCGGACTCCTTCCGCGGCTCCGGACGTCCTGGATCTCCTGGGCGTTCTGCGCGCGCGGCGGTTGCTGGCCATCGTGCGCGGCCGGGACCCGGAGGCCGCGGTCCGCACCGCGCACGTCCTCGTCGAGGAGGGGATCGACGTCCTGGAGGTGTCGCTGAGCGGCGCCGGGGCGCTGGAGGTCATCGCCCGCGTCCACGCCGAGCTGGGCCCGTCCGTCACGCTGGGGGCGGGCACGGTACTGACGGAGGCGGAGGCGGACGCGGCCCTGGCGGCGGGGGCGCGCTTCGTGGTGACGCCCGCACTGAGCGCAGGAGCGGCCCGCGCCCTGTCCCTGGGGGTTCCCGCCCTGGTCGGAGCGCTGACGCCCACGGAGGTCTGGCAGGCGTGGGAGGCGGGCGCCACGGGTGTCAAGGTCTTCCCCGCCTCGCTGGGCGGCCCCGGCTACCTGTCGGCGCTGCGCGACCCGTACCCGTCGATCCCTCTGGTGCCGGTGGGCGGGGTGACGGCCGACCAGATCCGCCCGTACCTGGAGGCGGGGGCACCGGCGGTGGGCGTCGGCTCGCCCCTCACAGGTGACGCCCCGCACGGCGGCGACCTGCACGCCCTCCGCACCCGCGCCCGCCACTTCCGCCAAGAGACGGCGACGCCATGACGGCCCCGCGGACGGAGACGCCATGACGGCTCACGAGCGCCAGGACGCCGAGACCGTGCCCGTGAGCCGGGACGCCGAGGTCGTGCCCGTGGGCCGGGACGCCAAGGTTGTGCGCGTGGGCCGGGACGCTGAGGTTGTGCGCGTGGGCCGGGACGCCGAGGTCGTGCCTGTGGGCCGGGACGCCGAGGCGGTCTGCACGGAGAGGGTGGGCACACTCGCCGACGTGCGCCCACCTCCGCTCATCGACCTCCTCACGCTGGGGGAGGCGATGGCGTCGCTGCACGGGGGCGGGCCGTTGCGGCTGGGAGGCAGCCTGGAGCTCTCGATGGCCGGTGCCGAGGCGAACGTGGCCATCGGCCTGACCCGGCTCGGCCACACCGTCCGGTGGGCCGGGGTCGTGGGCGACGACGAGCTCGGCCGCCTCGTCCTGCGCACGCTGCGCGCCGAGGGCGTCAACGTCGACACCGCCAGGACCGACCCCGACCACCCGACCGGCCTGCTCATCCAGGAGCGCAGGGTGGCGGCCATCACGCGGGTCCACTACTACCGCGCAGGCTCGGCGGGCTCCCGCCTGACGCCCGCCGACGCCGCGGCCGCTCTGGCGGAGCGGCCGAGGATGCTGCACGTCACCGGCATCACCCCGGCCCTCGGCGCCGATGCCGCGGCCACGGTCACGCACGCCGTACGGCAGGCCCGCGAGCTCGGCGTCCGGGTGTGCCTGGACGTCAACCACCGGGCCAGGCTGTGGGACCGCGAAACGGCGTCGCGGGCACTGACGGACCTGCTGCCGTACGTGGACGTGCTGGTGGCCTCGGCCGACGAGCTGCCCCTGGTCACCGAAGGGGGCCCGGCCGCGCTGCTGGCGGCCGGGATCGGCGAGGTGGTCGTCAAGCACGGCGCGGCGGGCGCGGAGGCGTGGGCGGGCGACGAGCACGCCGCCTCCGGGGCGCTGCGGGTCCCAGCGGTGAACACGGTCGGCGCGGGCGACGCGTTCGTGGCGGGCTACCTGTCGGGCCTGCTGGAGGGCCTGCCGCTGGGGGAGCGGGTGCGGCGCGGGGTGACGGTGGGGGCGTTCGCGGTGGCGTCCGACGGCGACTGGCACGGCCTGCCCGACCGCTCGGAGCTCACCCTGCTCACCCTGGAGGACGGCGAAACCGTCCGCTGAGCCCACGAATCCGGGTGCGTCGGCCGCGAACCGCCGCACCCGGGGCGCAGGCTCTCGAACCGCCGCATCGGGGGTGCCCGCTCCCGCACCGCCGGTCGCGGCCGGAGACGTGCTTGGCGGCTCAACCGAACGTCAGCCAGGCCGCCCCGAAAATGGTCGCGTACAGCAGCATGCGCAGCACCCAGTGAAAACTGCGCCGATCCTCGTCAAGGATGAGCCCCGCCCGCTGGTAGCTCTGCATGAGCGCCAGCGCCCCCCATTGCAGGATGAGGGCCAGTCCCGCGGCCAGTACGAACACCGCGACCCGCTCCCGCACGATCCACTCGGCCAGCTTGAGGGGTCCGGAGCGTCCCCCGGCGACCACGAGCGCCGCCACTTCGAGCAGGGCGAGCACGAGCATGACGCCCAGCTGTGCGGCTATCTGTCGTGGTATCAGCCGCGCCAGCTCCTGCCGCTCGGCCTGCGGCCGATTCTTGGCGTGCTCCTGAGCCACGCTGCGCCAGGTGTCGTGCACCGCGCGGAACTCGACGACCATCGCGATCAGTACGGCAGGAATGACCTGCGCCAGTAAGCCTGCGTGCGAGACAAGATCCACGAAGCCGGATTCTACGGTTGGCGGCCGTGCTGGTCTTCACCTCAGCCGGGAGCGCATCGCAAGCAGGCTCCGGTCGCGCTCGCCGACAGTCACGGCGCTCACGACGCGGACGGGTGGACCGCGCCGTCACTGGACCGCGCCGTCACTGGACCGCGCCGTCACTGGACCGCGCCGTCACGGGATCGCGCCGTCACGGGATCGCGCCGTCACTGGATCGCGCCGTCACTGGATCGCGCCGTCACTGGATCGCGCCGTCACTGGATCGCGCCGTCACTGGATCGCGCCGTCACTGGACCGCGCCGTCACTGGACCGCGCCGTCACTGGGCCGTGACGGGGACGAAGCCCTCGCCGGCGCGGTAGTGGGGGGACTGATGGCGGAAGTACGTGTTGTACACGTCGCAGTACCGCCCCCCGCGCGCCAGCAGCGTCGCGTGGTCCCCCTCCTCCACGATCCGGCCGTGGTCCAGGACGATGATGCGGTCCACATGCTCGATCGTGGACAGCCGGTGCGCGATGACGATCGAGGTGCGGCCGGCCAGCACCACGTCCAGACCTTCCTGGATCTGCGCCTCCGTGAGCGGATCGACGCTGGCCGTGGCCTCGTCGAGCACCACGATGGCCGGGTCCTGGACGAGGAGCCGGGCCAGGGCCACGAGCTGCCGCTGCCCCATGGACAGGGCGCGGCCGTGCTCGCCCACGTCGGTGCCCAGCCCGTGGGGCAGAGCCTCGACCCAGTCGCCGCCGCCGACCGCCGCCGCGGCGGCCAGCACCTCTTCGTCGGTCGCCTCGGGTCTCGGGTAGCGGATGTTGTCGGCGACCGTGCCGCTGAACAGGAACGGCGCCTGCGGGACCGCGCCGATCTGCCTGCGGTACGCGCCGAGCTCCAGGGTACGGATGTCCTGGCCGTCGATCAGCAGGCGGCCCTCCTGGAACTCGTAGAACCGGGTGATCAGCTTGCTGAGCGTGGACTTGCCGGCGCCCGTGTGACCGACCAGCGCGACCGTCTCACCGGCCTCGATCACCAGGTCGAAGTCGCGCAGCACCGGAGTGGCCGCGTCGTACCCGAAGGTGAGCCGCTCGAACTCGATGCGCCCCGCCAAACGGCCGACGTCGCGCGCGTCGCTCTGCACCACCCGCGGCGGCGCGTCGATGAGGGCGAACACCCGCTCCGACGCAGACAGCCCCTGCTGGAACTGCGACCAGAACGCGGCGATGGACGTCAGCGGGAACCAGAACAGCGCCACCCCCTGCAGGAACAGGTACCAGTCGCCGGCCGACAGCCGCCCGCCCAGCACCGCCGTGCCGCCCAGCTGCACCAGCGCGACCGTCGCCAGCCCCGCCACGAGGAACAGCACCGGGAAGATCGACGAGAACACGAAGCCCTGTCCCAGCGTCACCCGGTAGCTCTGCTGGTTGATCGGCCGGAACTCGTCGTAGACCTGCCGCTCCTGCCGGAAGTTCTTGGCCACGGCGATGCCGCCCATGGTCTCCTGCAGGTTGGCGTTGACGCGGCTCAGCGACCGCTGCGCCCGGCGCGTGCTGGTCCGGGCGATCCGCCGGAACAGCAGCGCGACGCCCACCACGACGGGCACCACGAGCAGCGTCAGCAGCGCCAGCTCGACGCTGCGCAGGAACAGCATGACCGTCACGAGCCCGACCATCAGCACCTGGCTGATCAGGTCCATCGTCAGCGTGGAGACCGTGGCGAAGTCGTCGGTGTCGGAGGTGACACGGCTGACGATCCGGCCCGACGGCGTCTCGTCGTAGAACGACAGGTCGCGCTGGAGCACGGCATCGAACGCGTCCTCGCGCAGGCGCAGCACGACGTCGCCGGTGACCCGCGAGCTGTGCCACTGGCGGACGAAGTTGAACACCCAGCCGAGCCCGCCCGCCAGCAGCAGGCCGAGCGTGAGCCGCCAGCCGGTCTCGGCGATGGTGCCGTCCTCGATGGCGTCGAGACCCCAGCTCGCCACCAGCGGCATGGCGGCCTGGCTCGCCGAGCCCAGGACGATCATGGCGGCGACCAGCGCCATCGCCCCGAGCTTCGGCCGGAAGTACGACAGGATCCGGCGCAGCAGCTCGCGGTCGCCGTAGGTGCGGTCGTAGTCCTCGGCGTCGAGGCCGTCCATGATGAACCCCATCAGCGCACCCCTCCCTGCTCGCCGGCCATCGCCTGGCCGTTCTCCTCCAGCACCCCTCCGGCGTCGAGCTCCACCCCTCCGCCGTCCACACCTCCGCCGTCCACCCCTCCGGGGTTCAGGTCTCCGGGGTTCAGGTCTTCGCCGTCCAGCTCGACCTCGTCGTAGTGGGAGAAGATCCGGCGGTAGAGGCGGCTGCGGGCGATCAGCTCGTCGTGCGTGCCGTAGTCGGCCAGCTCGCCGCGTCTCAGCAGCAGCACCTTGTCCGCCCAGCGGATCTGGGAGAGGCGGTGCGTGATGAGCAGCGTGGTGCGTCCCTCCTGGATACGGCCGATCGCCTGCTGGATCCGGTCCTCGGTGGCGGAGTCGATGGCGCTGGTGGAGTCGTCGAGCACGAGGATCGCCGGGTCGGTCAGCAGGGCCCGTGCGATGGCCAGGCGCTGCCGCTGCCCGCCCGACAGCGTGACGCCGCGCTCGCCGATCACTGTGTCGTAGCCGTCGGACAGCTCGGAGATGAACTCGGCCGCCTGCGCGTCCTCCGCCGCCCGTACCACGGCCTCGCGGTCGGCCCGCTGGCCCAGGCTGAAGGCGATGTTCTCGGCGACCGACCGTGAGAAGAGCACGATGTCCTGCTCGATGGTGGAGATCTGCGAGCGCAGCGAGTCGAGGTCCCAGTCGCGGACGTCGACGCCGTCGATGAGGATGCGGCCCGCGGTGACGTCGTAGATGCGGGGGACGAGCTTGGTGAGCGTGCTCTTGCCGGAGCCGGTCTCGCCCACGATGGCGACCGTCTCGCCCGGCCGCACGGTGAACGACACGCCCCGCAGCGCCGGCTCGCCCTTGCCCTCGCCCTGGTTCTCGTCCTCGTCGTAGCCGAAGCTCACGTCCTCGAAGACGATCTCGCCGGTGACGGGCGCGGCGTGGCCGTCGGTTGGCTGCGCCAGCTCGCTCTCGGACGTCATGATGGCGAGGATCCGGCGCGAGGAGACGATGCCGATCTGCACCAGCGAGAACGTGAAGATGGACATCTGCGTGGGAAAGCCGAGCATGCCCATGAGGCCCATGAACGCGACCAGCTCCCCGAGGCTGATCACCCCGGACCCGTGCAGCGCCAGCCCGTGCCACAGCGCTCCCGCCATCGCGAACGCGAACAGCAGCGTCGGCAGGTAGCGGGCCTGCACCAGGCCGTTGCGGGCGAAGGAGTCGCGGTAGCGGCGCGCGTGCGACCGGAAGCGCCGCCGCTCCTGCTCCTCCTGCGCCGTCACCTTGATCACCTCGATGCCGCGCACCGCCTGGTTGAGCGCGGCGTTGAGATCGCCGAACTCCTCCCGCATGCGGGTCGCCACCGGGTTGAGCCGCCGCATGTAATGCCAGAGCGCCGCCGCGAACACCACGGCGAAGATCCCCGGCACGAGCAGCAGTCGCGGGTTGATCGCGCCGATGAAGAACAGGGGCACGATCCCGCTGAGCCCGGAGTCGACGATGAGGTCGAGGCCGGGAGAGACCATGGTGGACAGCTGCCGGATGTCGTTGGCGGCCCGGGCCATCAGGTCGCCCACCCGCTGCCGGTTGTGGAACGTCTGGCTCTTGCCCAGCAGGCTCACGTAGAGCTCGTCACGGGCGTCGCGTTCCAGCCGCTTGGCCAGCACCTCGCTGGACAGCCGGGCGACGAGGTCGAACACGCCGCGCGCCAGCACGATGGCCAGCAGCGCCAGCGCGATCAGCCGCAGAGCCTCCGCGGGGTCGCCCCGCTCGCCCAGCACGGCGTCGAACGCGCCGCCGGTCAGGGAAGGAACGGTGGAGTTGAGCACCACCATCACGAGCGACCCGCCGAGGAACCCCATCAGGTGGACGGCATGGCGGCGCAGATGCGACCACAGCCAGCGGATCGGGCCGCGGTGGTCGTGGCGGGTGCCGGAGACGGAGAACTCCGGTGTGCTGACGGCGGTCACAGGCGAAGCTCCCCGAGGCGGCTGGCGGAGGTGTATCGAACCTGTTTTCTATCACCGCCCACCGACAGTTTCCCACCGCTTTTCTCGCGTGTCCCGGCGGGTGCCGCCGCTCTGGTCGCTCGCCGCCGGGCGTACGGGGGACCGCTCCGGTCAGCCGGATGCCCGGTCGGGGACACCTGTTCAGCCGGATACTCGGTCAGGGACACCTGCTCAGCCGGATGGCCGGTCAGGGACACCGTTCAGGAGGATGGCCGGTCAGGGACACCCGGTCAGGACGATGGAGGAAGCTGCCCGCGCACCCACCTGGCATCCGGGTTGACGTATGGCCGGCCCGCCAGCACCACGGTCGGCACCGTCTCGTCACCGCCGGTGGCCGCCCGCACCGCCGCCGCTCCGGCCGGGTCGCGCCAGATGTCGACCCAGTGCGCCCGGCGGGCGTCGCGGCCCAGCCCGATCCGCAGGCGCAGACAGTATTTGCAGGCCGGCCGCCAGTAGACGACTGGCCGGCCGTCGGCCGCGCTGCGGCGTTGCGCCTCCGCCGCGCCGATCGACCTGGGGAACACCAGCGGGGAGTACAGCCCGGCGAGCCCGAGGAACGCTGCCAGCGGGACGACGGCGGCCCCGGGGGAGCCGGCCGCGATCCGCGTTGTCGCCACCACGACACCGCTGAGGGCGAGCAGCATCGGCAGGCCCCAGGCACGAATCACAATGAAACAGGCTATCGGTGGCGCAACTCGACGGATCACGGACCCGGGCGTGAACGCGGAGCGCGGGGCGTGGTGCCAACAGGAGTGGACGCGGGCCCCAGCAAGGATGCGGGCCCCAGCAAGGATGCGGGCCCCAGCAAGGATGCGGGCCCCAGCAAGGACGCGGGCCCGGGCATGGAGGCGGGCGCGGTCGCGGCTCAGCAGTGGCTGGGGAACCAGGCGTGCTGGGGATGGTGGGTGTAGGTCTTGTAAGACTCGTTGATGTACCTTCACCACCCTCCCTTCTCGGGCGGGGATTAGCCGTACTCGGGATCGAGTGCGCATCTACACCTCATCTCCAGGCCCATGCCACCGGCTGGTCAGGCCGGGACAGCGGCCAATCTGGAGAGCACTGGCCGATTTGGGTGCTACTCGGTCAGCGCTTCGTGGCCGGAGGTGAGATTTGAACCCACCTTCTCAGGGTCTATGAAACCCTCGAGGACTCCACCCTGCTCTCTAATAGCACTTGCGCTCACCAGCCGCGACGGGCAGTGTGTCGATGTGGACCGAGCCGTCGCCTTGGCTAGCCTTGCAATTGCGATCATTATTGGGATCCCTCAGGTGTATCTTGCCTGGCAGCAGGTTCGCCTGGCGAAGGAGCAGCAGCGGGACCAGGCAAGCAACCAGCCGCAGAGCCACGTTGACGAGGCGCCAGTTCCGGCTCCGGCCGCGCCCTTGGTCGAGCGTCCCTCTCAGGCTCAGGTCCAGCCACCCCCGGGCAGCGCATCGGATGCCTCAGCCAAGGAAGAATCCGGTGTCTCCCCGCCGGCTTCCACTGGCGATGCGGCGGTAGCCGTCACATCCTCGGTCGCCGCCCCTTACTGGGTGACGGGCTTGCAGTTGCTTGTCGGCGCCAACCTCGTCTGGGCGCTATTTGATATCGAGGGATGGGCCGCCACTCCGCCTACAACGCCACGCGGGGAGCTCGGCTCCGTCCTGTGGACCTTCGTCGCAGCACAATTCGTCATCAGTCTTGGTACGGGTGTGTCAATCTATTCGTGGGTTGCGAACGAGGGCCGTTCCTTTATGGAACGCGATCGGAACCTGCTGTACCTGTCGTGTGCTGTTTGTGGCCCGTTGGTGGCCATAGCAATCGTCATCGTCCGCCATGGAGTGATGCTTTAGGATCAAGCTGGTGTGCATGGACCCGGACCAAGGACTCGCGGATTGACAGTCCGCTGCTCTGCCGATTGAGATATGCGCTATGGCGACGGAACTAGCCGTCCGATGTCTTACGAGAGCCATGCCGCGCTCTTGCAAGCCGTGTCCGACCCGATGCAGCCCTGACGACGTTCCTTTCCAACGGCACCAGCGGCGGCAAGCAAGGAACAAACACATTCGCGCGCACTCCGTACGGCGAGTGGTCGCCGACGGTGAAAACGGCCGCGTTGCGCCTCAGGTGTGAACACTGTGAGATCTCCGCCGGGATGCAGGCCGGACCCGTCGGCGGGGCGTTGGTACAGCCGTCGCCATCACCGCCGTAGCCGGACGACAGCAGCTCAGCCGCAACCCGCCGCCATGGCGCGCTATCCACTTCAGCGGAGGGTTCCGAGCCTCTCCTGTCCACCCGATCACTAAGGCGCACGCCGAGTGCCTCGCGGGCCTTCTGTGCTGGCGTAGACACTGGAGCGGTTACGCGACGTACTGGGCGAAAGGAATGGCCCTCGCCCAGACCTCGTCTCGCACCGTGCGGCATTGCTGGAGCAGGCCGGGATCAGAGACGCGCGCGAAACCTCCAGACGATCCGTCCGGAATGAACAAGCTGAGAACAAAGGTGTCCTCGTCGAGCAGCCAGTAGTCCTCTTCAGGCAGGCGGATGTCGGTGGCCTGGTGCGGAGGCAGATAGCGGATGTCCTCGCCTGCCTCGATGTTCTGCGGGTCGATGGTCATGGCCCATTTGATGTAGTCGCTCAAGGGCTCGGTTACGATCCGGGCCCGCTGGATGGCTGCTCCTCGGCGGGTGGACCTCCGGGCGAAGGACAGCCAGGACTGGTGCCTGCTGGCGACTACGATGATCAACCCGGAACAACAAGAAGCCCCAGACTCCCGGCGTGTGCCGCGAGCTGGGGCTTTAACTCCTGTTTGACCAGGTCAGACCTGATCGGCTACGGAGTCTGGTGGACGATACTGGGATTGAACCAGTGACCTCTTCCGTGTCAGGGAAGCGCTCTCCCGCTGAGCTAATCGTCCGTTGCCGAGGTGGAGACGGGATTTGAACCCGTGTAGACGGCTTTGCAGGCCGCTGCCTCGCCTCTCGGCCACTCCACCGAGCCGGAAGCTCCGAGCGGAAGACGGGATTCGAACCCGCGACCCTCACCTTGGCAAGGTGATGCTCTACCACTGAGCCACTTCCGCGTCGCCGCCGCTGTGTCGCGGTGACGAGAGAACTCTAGCGAATCCTCGCCGAGTCCCCAAACCGGAGGTCGCCGACCTGCTCCGCGTACCAGATGACGTCGGCGACGTGCTCGGCGATCTGGCGCAGCGTCCAGTTGGGGTCGCGGGGGACGTCCCAGGCGTCGGGGACGGTCGCGTAGCGGTTCACGTACGCCTGGGCGAGGCGGGGCCAGCGGGCGCGTGCCTCGGCGAGGTCGAGTTCGGTGAAGCGGGCCCAGTCGGCGTCCAGCGTCACCGTGCGGCCGTGCCAGGTGTCGGGTGCCGGAGTGGCGCCGGCGAGCAGGGCTTCCACCTCGGCGAGGTGGTCGATGAGGTGGTCCTGGATGCGGCGGGCGGCCTTGGAGGGGGTCCACAGGTTGTCGGCTTCGGTCAGGATGGGCCTGCCGTCCCAGGCGAGCCAGGTCTCGGCCAGAGCGAGGCAGCGGTCGACGGAGGCGGCTACGAGGAGCGCGGGGTTCTCGGTGGTCATGACGCCGATCGTGTACCCGAAGCATTCAAACGGCTGTCGAAGCGTCCCGGTCGCGGGAAGTGTCTCCGGGCAAGCCGTTCTCCGGGCGGGCAGACCGGCCGGGCAGACTAGCCGGGCAGTTCGGGTGGGCAGTCCGGGTGGGTGGAAGGAAGTGTCCGGCTCAGGTGGGCGGGGTCTCCGGGCCGTACGCCCGCAGGAAGGTGTCGACCGCGGACCCCGCCATCCCACTCGCCTCGGCGTCGGTGATCTCCCGCGTGCCGAGCCGGCCGCGCGCCTCCAGCGGCCCCGTGAGCAGCGCCAGGAACTGCTCGGCCGCCACCGCAGGGTCGCACGGGCGCAGCCGTCCGGACAGGGAGAGCCGCGCGAACCGGTCGGCCAGGCCCTCGCCGAGCCGGTGCGACGTGCGGCTCTGGACGGTGTCGACCAGGTCGGGGAAGCGGGCGATCTGCGCGTAGGTCAGCCAGCGCAGCGCGTGGGCGCGCTCGCCCCGGCACACCTGGAGCAGCCGGTACGCGACCTCCTCCAACGCCGGCCGGAGGTCGTCGCCCGGGTCGCGCAGCCGGTCGGCCACGGCCAGGCACTCCTCCGACACCGTCTCGGCGGCGGCGGTCAGCGCCTGCCGGAACAGGTTCTCCTTGTCGCTCAGGTGGTTGTACACGGTGAGCTTGGCGACGCCGGCCTCCTCGGCGATCTCCTGCACGCACGCCTGCGAGTAGCCCCGCCGGGCGAAGACGGTGAAGGCGGCGTCGAGGATGGCCTGCCGCTTGTCGATGCGTCCTCGCGCTCCCTTGCGGGCGGTGGCAGCCGTCGTTTCCGTCACGTCCGCAGGCTACCCCTCGACCGGATCGCGAGTGAACTCGCGGGTTCACTCTTGCTGCTGGACCGGATGAGTCGCTACGGTGAACCGGCGAGTTCAGAAAAAAAGACCAATGAGGAGAGAAATGATCGTCAACATCCTGCGCTTCAGCTTCAGGAGCGGGACGACGGAGGAGGAGAAGGCCGAGGTCCTGGAGGCCATGCGGCGGACGGCGTCCGTCGAGTCGGTGTCGTTCTCGACGGTCGGCCAGGACCTGGGCGACCCCGCCGAGGGCTACACCCACGCCTACTGCGTCGGCATCGCGGACCTCGAGGCGCTGGAGCGGTACATGCACGACCCGGTGCACATCGAGGGCGACTACACGATCATCCCGCGGGTGGAGAGACTGGCGCCGGCGCGACTGTCGGACGACCTCGACCCCGAGCTGGCCGGCAAGGTCATGGCGCTGCACCTGAAGAAGGTGGAGACGTACCCGGAGTGGGGGCGGCTCGTCGAGTCGGTCTCGGGCGGGCGGATCCCCAGCGGCGCCTGACCTGGCCCGGGGTCACCACACGGCGACGTCTTCTTTGCCCGTACCGGCCGTGGCGCATACCCGGGCGGAACGGCTTCCGGGACATCCTTGAGCTGACGACCGGGTCCGCCGCGTGACAGGAGACGATCATGGGACAGCTCGACGGCAGGACGGCCGTCGTCACCGGCGCCACCAGCGGGATCGGGCTGGCGGCGGCCCGGCGGTTCGCGGCCGAGGGCGCGCACGTGTTCGTCACCGGCCGCCGCCAGGAGGCGCTGGACGCCGCGGTGACCGAGATCGGCGGCGACGTCACCGGCGTCCGGGGCGACGTGGCCGACCTGGGCGACCTCGACCGGCTCTACGCCGCCGTCGCCGAGCGCGGCCGGGGCGTCGACGTGCTGTTCGCCAACGCCGGCGGCGGGGAGCTCCGGCCGCTGGAGCAGGTCACCGAGGAGCACTTCGACCAGACCTTCGGCAGCAACGTCAGGGGCACGCTGTTCACCGTCCAGAAGGCGCTGCCCCTGCTCAACGACGGCGCCTCGGTGATCCTGACCGGCTCCACCGCCGGTGCCAAGGGCGTGGAGGCGTTCGGCGTGTACAGCGCCTCCAAGGCGGCCATCCGCTCCTTCGCCCGCACCTGGGCCAACGAGCTCAGGGGCCGGGCGATCAGGGTCAACACCCTCAGCCCCGGCCCCATCGACACACCCGGCGTCACCGGCCTGGCGCCCGGCCCGGCCGAGGCCGACCGCCTCAGGAACGCCCTGGTGGACCTGGTGCCGCTCGGCCGGATGGGCACGCCCGAGGAGGCCGCCTCGGCCGCCCTGTTCCTGGCCTCCGACGAGAGCAGCTTCATCACGGGTGCCGAGCTGTACGTCGACGGCGGCATGAACCAGATCTGACCGTCACCGGCTCAGGTGTGGCCGCCGTTCACCGTCACGCGCTCGCCGGTGACGAACGAGGCCGCGTCCGAGGCGAGGAACGCCACCGTGGCGGCCACGTCCTCCGGCGTGCCCATCCGGCCCAGGGGCACGTCGTCCCGGTAGGCGGCGATGTCCTCGGGTCCGTGGTCGGCGTGCCGTTCGACGGGGATCCAGCCGGGCGCGACCAGGTTGACCGTGATGCCGTACGGGCCCAGCTCGCGGGCCCATGTCCGGGTGAGCCCGAACTGCGCCGCCTTCGCCGCCGTGTAGGCGGACATGCCGGGCAGGGCCCGGTCGACGATGTCGGAGCCGATCTGGATCACCCGGCCGCCGCCCGCCGCGCGCATGCCGGGCAGCGCCGCCCGTACGAGCAGGGTGGGGCTCTTGACGAAGAACCGGAGCTGGTCGAGGTGCGCCTCCCAGGTGAGGTCCTCGACGGGCACGGCGGGCTGGGGGCCGGTCGCGTTGAGCACCAGCGCCGTCACGGGCCCGAGCCGGTCGGCGACGCGCTCCACCAGGGCGGGGGCCTCCGTGTCGTCCGTGACGTCCGCCGCGAACGCCTCGGCGGCGCCGCCGTCCGCCCGGATCCGCTCCACGACCGCGCCCGCCTCGCCGGCGCTGGAGCGGTGGTTGACCGCCACGGCCCACCCGTCGGCGGCCAGCCGCCGCGCGATCACGCCGCCCAGCCCGCGGGACGCGCCGGTGACGAGGGCCACCCGGCCTCCGTTCGCTGCCGTCAAGGAGAACACCTCCGAACTCGCCGTACGATCTTCGAGCCTAGCCGCCGGGTCTCCGCGGCGGCATCTTTCGTCCGGCGGCGAAGCATCCCGGGGCTAGGGTCGGAGACATGGCAGCAATGGAGCACGTCGCGGCCGACGCCGACATCGCGCCCGTCGCGGCGCTCATCGCCGACCCGACCAGGGCCGCCATCCTCACGGCCCTGCTGGGAGGCCAGGCCCTGGCCGCCGGGGAGCTGGCGCGCATGTCGGGCGTGAGCGCCGCCACCGCGAGCGCGCACCTGTCCCGCCTGCTGGAGGGCGGGCTCGTCGACGTCGTACGGCAGGGCCGCCACCGCTACTACCGGCTGGCCGGGCACGAGATCGCCGAGGTGCTGGAGGTGCTGGCCAGGTTCGGCGGGCGGCCGCCCGTGCGGTCCCTGCGCCAGTCGCGCCAGGCCCGCATGCTGGAGGAGGCCCGCACCTGCTACGACCATCTGGCCGGCCGGGCCGGGGTCGGCCTGCTCGACGGCCTGCGGGCCGCCGGCTGCCTGACCGGGGGAGAGGTGACGCCCGAGGGCGAGCGCCTCCTGGGCCTCCTGGGCGTGGACGTCGAGGGAGCGCGCCGGACCAGGCGCCGCTTCGCCCCCGAATGCCTCGACTGGACCGAGCGGCGGGCCCACCTCGGCGGCTCCCTGGGCGCCGCCATCACCGCCGTGCTGTTCGAGCGCGGCTGGTACGCCCGGGGGCCGGTCCCCCGAGCGGTGAGCGTGACCGACGCGGGCAGGGAAGGGCTGACGGCGCTGTTCTCCGGTAAGGAGCTAACATCGCATACGCCAGTTACCTGAACGAGAGAGAACACCATGCGCGACAACGGAGTCGTGAACGTCGGCCCGGAGCCCCTGACCTTCGACGACGTCATCCGGGTGGCCCGCCACGGCGCCGCCGTCCAGCTCACCGACGACGCCGTCGCCGCGGTGTCGGCCGCGCGGCAGCGCGTGGACGAGCTGGCCGAGAGTCCCGTCCCCGCCTACGGCGTCTCCACCGGCTTCGGCGCGCTCGCCACCCGCCACATCGACCCGGCGCTGCGCGCCCAGCTCCAGCGCTCCCTGGTCCGCTCGCACGCGGCGGGCAGCGGTCCCGAGGTCGAGCCCGAGGTGGTGCGCGCGCTCATGCTGCTGCGCCTCCACACGCTGGCCACCGGCCACACCGGCATCAGGCCGACCACCGCGAAGGCGCTGGCCGGGCTGGTCAGCGCGGGCATCACGCCCGTCGTCCACGAGTACGGCAGCCTCGGCTGCTCCGGCGACCTGGCGCCCCTGGCGCACGTGGCGCTGGCCCTCATGGGCGAGGGCCCGGTCCGCGACGCCTCCGGCCGGCTCACCTCGGCGGCCGAGGCGCTCAAGCAGGCCGGCGTGGAGCCCGTCGAGCTGGCGGCCAAGGAGGGGCTGGCGCTGATCAACGGCACCGACGGCATGCTCGGCATGCTGATCCTGGCCATCGACGACCTCACCCGCCTGGTCAGGACCGCCGACGTCAGCGCCGCGATGAGCGTCGAGGCCCTGCTCGGCACCGACCGCGTCTTCGCCCCCGAGTTGCAGGCGCTGCGCCCGCACCCCGGCCAGGCGCGCGCCGCCGCCAACATGACCAGGATCCTGGCCGGCTCGGCCATCATGGAGAGCCACCGCGACCCCAACGCCTGCACCCGCGTCCAGGACGCCTACTCCCTGCGCTGCGCCCCCCAGGTCGCCGGCGCGGCCCGCGACACGATCGCCCACGCCGCCAACGTCGCCACCTGGGAGCTGGCCAGCGCCGTCGACAACCCGGCCGTGCTCGCCGACGGCCGCGTCGAGTCCAACGGCAACTTCCACGGCGCCCCCGTCGCGTACGTGCTGGACTTCCTGGCGATCGTCGCCGCCGACCTCGCCTCCATGTCCGAACGCCGCACGGACCGCTTCCTCGACGTCGCGCGCAACCACGGCCTGCCCGCGTTCCTGGCCGACGACCCCGGGGTCGACTCCGGCCACATGATCGCCCAGTACACGCAGGCCGCCATCGTCTCCGAGCTGAAGCGGCTGGCCGTGCCCGCCAGCGTCGACTCGATCCCCAGCTCGGCCATGCAGGAGGACCACGTCTCGATGGGCTGGTCGGCGGCGCGCAAGCTCCGCCGCTCCGTCGACGGTCTCACGCGCGTGCTCGCGGTCGAGGTGCTGACCGCCGCCCGCGCGCTCGACCTGCGCGCCCCGCTCCGTCCCGCGCCGGCCACGGCCGCCGTGGTCGAGGCGCTGCGCGAGACGGTCCCCGGCCCGGGGCCGGACCGGTTCCTGGCGCCGGAGATCGACGCGGCGGTCCGCCTGGTGGCGGACGGCTCGGTGATCGCCGCCGTGGAGTCGGTCACGGGCCCGCTCGACTGACCCCCGTGGCCCGGGGTCAGGGCAGGGCCACGACGACGTCGACCTCCAGCAGCAGCCCCGGCATGAACAGCCTCGGCACCTCCACGGTGGTGCTCGCCGGCGGCGTCCCGGTGAGGTACTTCCGCCGCACCGCGCCGTACTCGGCCCGTCGGTCCATGTCCGTCAGGTACGTCCTGATGAAGGTCACGTCGTCGAACGTCGCCCCCTGGTCGGCCAGGATGCGCTCCAGGCTCCGGAAGACGTGCTCGGACTGGGCGGTCATGTCGTCCTCGCCCACCACGCGGTGCCGCTCGTCGAGGGCGGCCTGCCCGGAGACGTAGAGGGTGTCGCCGGCCCGGACGGCGTGGGAGTACATGCCGTTCGTGGGCGGGACGGTCGGCGGGTTCAGCGGCACGGCCCGCCGCCCCTTCCGGCCGCCCGTGACGTGGCCGGCGATCGCGGTGAGGTCATGCCCGCCCAGGCCCGCGGCCTCCGCCTCCTGCAGCCGCACGCGGGCCGCCGTGGCCAGCGACGCCTCGGGCCACGCCGCCAGCGCCAGGTCCTTGGCCGCCAGCCCGAGCGCGTACCGGGTCTCCCGTGAGGGGACGCGCAGCCGCTCGGACACCGCGCCGAGCGGGGTGCCCGCGAGCACGTCCGCCAGCGCCTCACGCGGCACTCCGTGCGCCTCGCCGTACGCGAACGTCTCGGCGACCAGCACCTGGGCCGGGACGATCGCGCTCATGACGGCGACCTTCACGGCCGCGCCCGCGCCCAGGGGCCCGCACGCGCGCACGGTCCCGAACACCGACAGCACCTCCCGCAGCCCGGCGGCCACCGCCCCGTCCCCTGCCTGAGGGCCGTCCAGCCCGCCGGCGAGCACGGTCAGCGTCCCCTCCGTCGCCGGGCCGACACTGCCCAGCACGGGCGCGTCGACCAGCCCGGCGGACGCGGGCAGCAGCGCCCGCAGCTCCCGCACCGCCTCGGGGCCGATCGTGGACATCTCCACCACCGTCGCCCCGGGAGCCAGCCCCGGCAGCGCGGCGGTCAGCACCTCCCGGACCGCGGCCGGGTCGCGCAGCATCGTGACGACGAGCGCCGCTCCGCGCACCGCCTCGGCGGCCGTGACATCCGTCCCGCGCCGCCACACCGTCACCTGGTGGCCGGCGTCCACGAGCCGCCGCGCCATGGGGACGCCCATCCGGCCCTGTCCAAGAAAAGCGATCTTTCCCTCGAAAGCAGTCATGGGCCCCAGTGAACCGGGCGGCGAGAGATTCCACCACCGACTACATTGCATGGCAGCCATGACTGACACGAATGCCTTCGACACCGCCACCCTCCGGCTGTTCGACGAGGTGGCGCGCAACGGCTCGTTCACCGCGGCGGCCGAGCTGCTCGGCTACACCCAGTCCGCGGTCTCCCGCCGGATCGCCGCCCTGGAGCGCGCCGCCGGCGGCCCGCTGTTCGAGCGCCTGGCCCGGGGCGTACGGCTCACCCCGGCGGGGCATGCGCTGCACGCCCACGCCGGCGCCGTCCTCGACCGGCTCGAACGCGCGGGGGAGGAGCTGACCGCGATCCACGGGGGCAGCGGCGGCACGCTGCGCGTCGGCGCGTTCGCCACGGCCAACGTGGACCTCGTGCCGGGCACGCTCAGGCGGTTCGCCCGCGCCCGGCCGCGCGTCGAGCCGCGCGTGCTGGAGGGGCTGACCTCCCGGCTGGTCGAACGCCTCCAGGCGGGCGCGCTGGACATCGCGGTCATCAGCGACTACCCGGCCGGCCTGCCCGCCGGTCTCACCCTCCGCGAGTCACCACCGGAGCAGCCCGGGGGCGCGCGTGGGGATGACGCCGGTCCCGGGAGGGCCGTGCTGCTGCGCGAGGACCGGCTGCTCGTCGCGCTGCCGCGCGAGCACCGGCTGGCCGGCGAGGACGCCGTGGACCTGCGCGAGCTGGCGGGCGAGCCGTGGATCGAGGCCGCCCCCCGCGGCCAGCCGACGCTGCTGACCGCGGCCTGCGCCGCCGCCGGGTTCGCCCCGCGCGGCGGGCTGCGGGTGGCGGAGTGGACGGGGAAGTTCGGGTTCGTCGCGGCCGGGCTCGGCGTCACCCTCGTACCGGAGCTGGCGGCCCGTGGCGTGCCGCCCGCCGTCGTGCTGCGGCCCCTGCGCGGTCCCGCCCCCGTGCGCAGGGTGTACGCGGCCGTGCCGGCGACGCCGCTGCCGGCGGCGCTGGAGTTCCTCCGGCTGCTGGGACAATGGGAGCCGTGCACGACTCCTTCGCCCACGTAGGCGGTGTCCTCGCCACCGGCCTGCGCGACCTGACCACCGACCTCGCCGCCCTCGACGGCGACGGCTGGTGGGCGGTCGTCGCCGACTACGAGGGCAAGGCGACGTGCGCCCGCTTCGACCACGTCCGCCCCGCGCCGCTGCCCCCGCCCCGCCGCCCCTGGCACGGCCCGCCGCCCGGCCGGTGGCGCAGCTCGCTCGACCGGGCCGCCTACGAGCGCGGCGTCCAGGCCATCCGCGACCACATCGAGCGGGGCGAGGTCTACCAGGCCAACCTGTGCCGCGTCCTGACCGCACCGGTGCCGGACGAGGCCGACCCGCTCGCCCTGGCTGCCCTGCTGGCAGCGGGCAACCCGGCCCCGTACAGCGCGGTGATCGTCGTGCCGGGCACGACGGTCGTGTCCGCCTCGCCCGAGCTGTACCTGTCGCGCGAGGGCGACCTCGTCGAGTCCCGCCCCATCAAGGGCACCGGCGCCACCGCGGCCGACCTCCTCGACAAGGACCGCGCCGAGAACATCATGATCGTCGACCTGGTCCGCAACGACCTCGGCCGGGTCGCCGAGGTCGGCACCGTCGAGGTGCCGTCGCTGTGCGGCGTCGAGGAGCACCCCGGGCTCGTCCACCTCGTCTCGGCGGTACGCGCCCGGCTGCGGCCCGGGGCGGGCTGGGCCGAGCTGTTCGCGGCCACGTTCCCGCCGGGCTCGGTCACCGGGGCCCCCAAGTCGTCGGCGCTGCGGATCATCAATCGGCTCGAACCCGAACCCCGGGGGCCGTACTGTGGGGCGGTGGGCTGGGTCGACGCCTCCCGACGCAGGGCGGCGCTGGCCGTGGGCATCCGCACGTTCTGGATCGCCGCCGGCGAGATCCGGTTCGGCACGGGCGCGGGCATAACCTGGGAGAGCGATCCCCGGCGTGAGTGGCTCGAGACCGAGCTGAAGGCGTCCAGGCTCATCTCACTGGCATCCTCAGGAGGCACCGCATGAACATCCCTGTCTGGGTCAACGGGGAGCTGATCGACCCGCAGCGGGCGACCGTCTCGGTGTTCGACCACGGGCTCATGGTCGGCGACGGCGTGTTCGAGACCGTGAAGATCGTTCACGGCCGCGCGTTCGCCCTCACCCGGCACCTCGACCGGCTCAGGCTCTCGGCCCAGCGCATGGACCTGCCCGAGCCCGACGTCGAGGCCATCGCCGAGGGCATCGGCAAGTGCCTGGCCGCCGCCCCCGCGTGGGCGCTCGGCCGCATCCGCATCACCTACACCAGCGGCCCGGGCCCGCTCGGCTCCGACCGCGGCGACCAGGGCACCACCTCCGTGGTCATCGTGGACGAGCAGAAGCCGTTCCCCGTCACGGCCAACGTCACCGTCGTCCCCTGGCCGCGCAACGAGCGCGGCGCGCTGGCCGGCGTCAAGAGCACCTCCTACGGCGACAACGCCAAGGCCCTGGCCTACGCCAAGGCGCGCGGTGGCGGCGAGGCGATCTTCGGCAACCTCGCCGGCGACCTGTGCGAGGGCACCGGCTCCAACATCTTCATCGTCCGCGACGGTCGCCTGCTCACCCCCACCCTGCAGTCCGGGTGCCTGGCGGGCGTCACGCGGGCGCTGACGCTCCAGTGGTGCGGCGGCGAGGAGGCCGACGTGCCGCTGTCGGCCCTGTACGAGGCCGAGGAGGCGTTCCTGACCTCGACCACCCGCGACATCCAGCCGATCAGGCTCGTCGACGACACCGAGCTGCCGGTCGCGCCCGGCCCGATCACGGCCAAGGCCATGCGGGTCTTCGCCGAGCGCTCGGCCGGCGACCTCGACCCCTGACGCCCCGCACCCGGGCGGCACCGACCGGCCGCCCGGGCCTGCCACCGCGACACGGTCGACGGCATGCGCGACCATGCCGGTCCGGGCGCGATCACGCCTACGCTGACGCCTTCCCGGCAGGACGTCAGGGGTTGGTCGCCACGGTGAGGATCACCGCGCGGGAGCCGACGTGCGCCAGGCGCGACTCCGCCTGAACGAAGCCCGCCGTACGGGCGAACTCCGACGCCTCGCCGGCGGTCCCGGGGACGGGCACGTCCGAGGCGACCAGCGCGGCGAACGCGCCGCTGGGCCGGAACTGCCCGGCCACCGGCAGGGTGAACCCGGCCCGGCCGCCGGGGCGCAGCGCGCGGCGCCAGTCGGCCAATGCCGTCGAGCCGAGGAAGTGCAGCGAGGACGAGCAGAGGACCAGGTCGAGCGAGGCGTCGGGCACGGGCAGAGGGACAGCCTGCCCCACCCGCCAGTCGATCGCCGCGGCCAGGCCGGCCGCTTCGGCGCGCTCACGGCCGACGGCGATCATGCCGGGGGAGATGTCCACGGCCACGACGGGGACGGTGACACCCGCCCGGGCCAGTGCGAGCGCGACGGCGCCGTTGCCGCAGGCCACGTCGGCGATCCTGTCGCCCGCGGCCGGCCGGACCAGGTCGAGAAGCAGGCGGGCGATCTCGTCGTGGTGGTCGTTGTCGTAGCCGCCGGCCAGCTCGTCGAAGGCATTGGCCATCTGAGGGAGAATCGTCACGAGGCGATTATCGGGCACGGGCCGTCCGCGCCGCGGACGGCGTCAGTACGTCTTCTGCGTCTGCACGTTGAAGTCGTCCATCGTGACCTTCTTGGCGGGATCCGTCATCGGGTCGTCGACGGAGATGACGTCCAGACCCTCGCGGATGTCGCTGGAGTAGATGTAGCCGTTGTAGTAGTACGCCGACCACGAGCCCGCCACGGGATCGTCGCCGCTGTCCGGGAACGGTCCGCGCTCGAAGAAGCCGATCTCCCTGGGGGCGGACGAGTCGGTGAAGTCCCAGATCGACACGCCGCCCTGGTACCACGCCTGCACCATGACGTCCTTGCCCGGCACCGGCACCAGGGAGCCGTTGTGGGCGACGCAGTTCTCGTCCTTCTCCTGCTCGCGGGGGATCTTGAAGTAGCCGCGGCGCTCCATCCGGCCGTCGACGATGTCGTAGATCGCGTTCGCGCCCTTGGTCTGCGGGGTGTTCCTGTCGCAGGTGGGGGCGCTGCCGCCGCCGAGCTCGTCGCTGAAGACGACCTTGGTGGCGTCGTTGTTGAACGTGGCCGAGTGCCAGATCTGGAAGTTCGCCTCGTCGCGCACCTGCTGGAGCACCGTCGGGTTCACGGGGTCGGAGATGTCGAGCAGCACGCCGTCGCCGAAGCAGGCGGCGGCGGCGAGCTTCTTCTCGGGGAAGGCGGTGATGTCGTGGCAGCCGCCGCTGCCCTTCTGACGCTCCGGGAAGATGTTCGGCTTGGCGACGACCCTCGCGGAGCGGGGGTCCTTGACCGGGATCTCCACGACCTGGATGACCTGGTGCTCCGGCGTGCAGGTCGCCGAGTCCGCCTCACCGCCCGGGGAGGAGACGTAGACGTAGAGCGTCTCGCCCTGCGGCACCATGGTGTGCGTGTGCGACCCGCACTCGGTCGCCACGGACGAGACGTACGTGGGGCGGGCCTTGTCGCTGATGTCGAAGATGCGCAGACCCTCCCAGGCGCGCGTGTCCTCGTCGGAGCCGCAGCCCGCGTCGCTGCGGGGCTCGTCCACCGAGAGGATCAGCAGGTCGCCGTAGACGGAGACGTCGTTCTGCTGGGCCGGGCAGGCCACCTGGCTGACCGTCCTCGGCTTGGCCGGATCGCTGATGTCGTAGACGGAGAACCCGCCGAAGTTGCCGACGAACGCGTAGTCTCCCTGGAAGGCCAGGTCGGTGTTCCAGTCCATCTCGTTGTTCAGCGGCGCCGAACGCGGGACGTTGGCCACGAGCTTGACGTTGGGGCTGGTCATCACGGTGTCGTCACCCGACCCCTGTGAGGTGCCTCCCGAGCGCGGCGCGGACCCGCCGGGGTCCGATCCCGAACTGCACGCGGACACGAACAGGGCGACCGCGCACAACACCGCCCCCCGAGCCCTGGCAGAGAACACGCACGCACCCCTCGTCTTGTGTCCCAGTATGGAAGTTATGTCAGTACGATCCCGGTTCGTACCGCACCTTGTCGCAATTATGGCGGTACTGGCGGTAGCCGCGTGTGCCGAGCGACCGGAGGCACCCTCGGCCGTGGGCACGGGCGCCCCGGTGATCGTCCCGAACGAACCGGGGGCTCCGGCCCGTACGGCGACGCCGGGGGAGCGTGTCGGCCAGGCCGACCGGGAGCCGGGCGCGGCGGACGTCCGCTTCGCCGAGGGCATGATCCCGCACCATCGCCAGGCCCTGGAGATGACCGCCCTGGTGCCGGAGCGCACGGGGAACGTGACCGTGCGGGGCTTCGCCGCGCAGATCGCCGCGGCCCAGCAGCCCGAGATCAGCGTGATGACCCGCTGGCTCGCCGACCTCGGCCGCTCCGTCCCTGCCGGGCACGAGCACGGCCAGGTGGGCTACGGGATGGCGACGCTGGACGAGATGAACGCGCTGCGCGCCGCCCGCGACGCCGCCTTCGACCGGCTGTTCCTGCGCCTGATGATCAGGCACCACGAGGGCGCGCTGAGGATGGCGGGAGAGCAGCTCTCCGGCGGGCGCGACGTGGGCATGCGGCGCATGGCGCGAGACGTGTACGCGGGCCAGAGCATCGAGATCGCCCGCATGAGGAGGACGCTGCAGGCGCTACCCGGTCGCTAGGGGGGTCCTGGGGGTTCAGGAGGGCCAGAGCATGTTGGTCAGCTCGGCGTCGAGGTCCATGAAGTCGGTCTCGCGACCGGCCGGCACCTTCTCGTACGTGCGGTGCAGGAACTCGGTGAGGGGCGTCAGCGGCACCTCGAACAGTGCCTGGCCGAACGGGGAGGTGAGGCTGATGTGCAGGGTGCGCTCGCCGTCGGAGCGCGCCGGCCACACCTGCACGTCGCCGTCGCCGACGCGGCGCACGATGCCGACGGTCAGCAGCTCCCTGGCGAAGATCCACTCGACCGGTTCGTCGTTCCCCACGTGGAAGGCCATGCGGATGGCGTACGGGTCGTCGGCGGTGTAGCTGAGTCCGGCGAGCAGGGGGACGGTCGTTCGGTCGGGGACCACAAGCCGAAGGCCAAGCTCGGCGGAGACGGTGGTGCTGTTCATCGTCAGCCAAACCTTTTCGTCGTAGGTCCCCTCTTCGGGGCTTTCGCTGCTCTGACGGACTTCGTCCTGAGCTATGACGCGGAACGAAGAAACCTGTAGGAAAGATTCCGCTTCCAGGGCCTTCTGTAACGCACCTCACAGCTGGACATTCGGGCATCTATCTGGCCAAACGGCATCTGTTGGCTGGTATTTGCGAGGGCTTTGCGCGCCCTCCGGTCGGCTCCGGCGCAATCCTTCATGAACGTTTCCGGAGAAAAGATCACGATCGGCTCCTACCGGAACACGTCGATGGTATGCCACCGACCCGCTCCGCCGATGGGCAACCACCCCCTTTCCCTCGAATCTCCGTCCCAGTCCGCCTCCCGGCGCGCCGCCGCTTCGCCAGGTGGTCCTGGAGTGCGGTATGGTTTTCCCGTCGGCGCCGCAAGGGGCCGCCAGGGCGGGCGATTAGCTCAGCGGGAGAGCGCTTCGTTCACACCGAAGAGGTCACTGGTTCGATCCCAGTATCGCCCACCGGAATTCACCAGGTCGAAGGCCAGACCGCATGTCGCGGGTCTGGCCTTCTTCATGTCTGGACCCTGATTGGACCCTGCGACCAGCGCTCACCCACGCCCCGGCCGACGGCCCGCCCGGCCGTACCGGGCCATGGCCTGGCCTTCGCGCCGGCGCCCTACTCGACGACCACGCATCCCGCCGCCTCTATGGCGGCCCGGACCGACCGCTCGTCGACCGGCCCGTCCGTCAGGATGCTGACGCGCGAGGTGGCCGGTGTCACCTCCACTCCCACCACGCCGGGCACCCGGATGAGTTCGGTCCTGATGGCCACCAGGCAGTGGTCGCACGTTTCCGAGGACAAGCCGGTGAGCTGGTGGGCGACCAGGCTGTACGCCACAGTGATCATGGTGTTCTCCTCTGAGGACGCTTCGGGGCTACGTCCGCCCCTGCCTCCGATCGTGGGGCACCGGACCCGGCGCGGGGAGTCCGTGCGGGCGTCGCGAACACGCCATGGCGCGAACAGGAAGCCAGCATTGCGGAGTGCGGGCGGCCCGCCTCGGTTGGCTGGACTGAAGCGGGCGAAGGGCGGCGCCGGAAAGGGCGGGCCGGTCTGTCACAGGGCGGCCTTGGCGTAGCGGCTCGCCGGGCGGGGCAGGCCGAGTCGCCCGCGCAGGTCCGCCGTGTCGTACGCCGTCCGGAACGCGCCCCGGGCCTGGAGCTCGGGCACCAGGCCCCTGGTGATCGACGTCAGGTCGCGGGACAGCTCGCCCGGCCGGAGGCGGAATCCGTCCAGCCCGGCCTCCCGCCAGCTCAGCAGCAGATCGGCGAGCTCTTCCGGCGTGCCGGTGAAGACGTGCGCGTCCGAGACGAGCTCGTCTCCGTCGAAGTCGTCCAGCCGCGCCTTGCGGTCGGCCGCGCCGCCGGAGTCGAGGAAGGTCACCAGGTCCGCGAAGATCTTCAAGGGCGGTCCGGGGCGGCCGACGGCGGACTCCGCCGCCCGGACCCGCTCGACGACGGCCGTGGCGTCGTCCCGCTCGCGCGGCGTGACGTACACGACGTCGGAGGTCCGGGCCGCGAACTCGTACGGCAGCGTGTCGTGGGCCAGGGCGGTGACCAGCGGCTGCCCCTGGGGGGACCGCGGCGTGATCGAGGGCCCCTTCACGCTGAACCACTCGCCGCTGAAGTCGACGTAGTGCAGCTTGTCGCGGTCGATGAACCGGCCGGTCGCGACGTCGCGGATCTCCGCGTCGTCCTCCCAGCTGTCCCACAGCCGGCGGACCACCTCGACCGCGTCGGCCGCCTCGGCGAACAGGCGCTCCACGTGCCTGGTGAAAGCCGGATCGGGGTGGCCGGAGAGGTCGAGCGGCGGGAGGACGCGGCGGCCGAAATGGAGGGCATGGTCGGGGCGGCCCGAGACCTGGGGCCGCCACCCGCCCCTGCCGCGGGTGACGTGGTCGAGCGAGGCGATGCCGGTCGCGACGTGGAACGGCTCCGTATGGGTCGTGCTGGTGGTCGGCACGAGGCCGATCCGCGAGGTCAGCGGCGCGACGTTGGACGCGATCAGCACCGCGTCGAGGCGCCCGCGCACCTGGTCCAGGCGCTCGTCGGGCTCGTTGAGCCGGGTCGACTGGAGGCCGAGCGCGTCCTCGAAGGTGACGAAGTCGAGCAGGCCGCGCTCGGCCTCCGCGACGAGGTCGGCCCAGTAGCCGGCGGTGAACAGCCGGTACGGCTGCGCGCCCTCGGCCCGCCACGCGGCCGGGTGCCAGCCCGCCCCGTCGAGCGCGACGGCGAGATGCAGGGTCATGAGATCTCCTCGGTACGGGGGGCGAGAGGGCGGGGGGCGAGAGGGCGGGGGGCGAGGCCCAGGTGGTCGCGCAGGGTGGGCCCCGTGTAGTCGGCGCGGAAGACGCCCTTCTCCTGCAACAGTGGGACGACCTTGTCGACCAGGTCGTCCAGCCCGCCCGGGGTGAGGTGCGGCACGAAGATGAAGCCGTCGGCGGCGTCGGTCTGCACGAAGTGGTCGATCTCGTCGGCGACCGACCGCGGTGTGCCGATGAAGGTCTGCGGCACGCCGACCTCGATGACGAGCTCGCGGATCGACAGGTTCTTCTCCTCGGCGATGGCGCGCCACTTGGCCGCCACGGCGCCGCGGTCGCGGGGGAACTGCGCGTCGCCCTTGGACACGCCCTCGTCCAGGTTCGGTTCGAGGTCGGGCAGGGGGCCGTCCGGGTCGTATCCCGTCAGGTCGCGGCCCCACACGCCTTCCAGGAAGTAGAGCGCGGTCTGCGGGCTGACCTGCGCGCGGCGGATCTCGGCGGCCCGTTCCGCGGCTTCGGCATCGGTGTCGCCGAGCACGTACGTGACAGCGGGAAGGATCTTCAGGTCGTCGTGCCGCCGGCCGTACGCGGCGAGCCTGCGTTTGACGTCACGGTAGAAGGTGCGGCCCTCCTCCAGCCTGCTGTGCCGGCTGAAGATCACATCCGCCGAGGACGCGGCGAACTCGCGGCCGTCCTCGGAGTCCCCGGCCTGGATGATCACCGGGTGGCCCTGCGGGCCCCGCGGCACGTTGAACAGGCCGGAGATGTCGAAGTGCCGGTCCCGGTGCCGGAAGGGGGTGACGCCGCCCGGCCGGAGGAACCGCCCCGACTCCGGGTCCGCGACCACCGCGTCGGGAGCCCAGGAGTCCCACAGCTCCCTCGCGGTCCGCAGGAACTCCTCCGCCCGGGTGTACCGGTCGGACTCGTGGAGGAAGCCGCCCCGGCGGAAGTTCTCGCCGGTGAAGGCGTCGAAGCTGGTCACCACGTTCCACGCGGCCCGGCCGCCGCTCAGGTGGTCGAGTGTGGCAAGCCTTCTGGCCACCTCGTACGGCTCGTTGAAGGTCGAGTTGACCGTCGCGGCGAGGCCCAGGTGGGTGGTGACGGAGGCCAGGGCGGAAAGGACGGTGAGCGATTCGGGGCGGCCCACGACGTCCAGGTCGTGGATGCGTCCCTTCGCCTCGCGCAGCCGCAGTCCTTCCGCCAGGAAGAAGAAGTCGAACTTGCCCCGTTCGGCCGTCTGGGCCAGGTGGCGGAACGAGTCGAAGTCGAGTTGACTGCCCGATCCGGGGTCGGACCAGACAGTCGTGTTGTTCACGCCGGGGAAGTGCGCGGCGAGATGGATCTGCTTGGTCATCGGGGCTCCTGACGGGGTAATAACCTATAAACATAGTAGGAAATAAGGGATATATCGTCAATGAGGTCCGTGATCCCCGTCGTCCAGGAAGTCCAGAAAGTCCAGGAAGTCCAGGAAGGGAGTGGTGCAGGGGTGAAGAGTCCGATCCGGGAGGAAGCCGACGACCGGCAGGGTCCGCGGGGACGCCCCGAACGTCACCCGCTGGACAACCCCGTCTGGTGGTCCCTGGCCGGCCCCCACGCGCACCTCGCCGGACGACGCGGTGCCGCGCTGCGATACCCGGCCGACGTCTCCCCGTTCGCCGCGCTGCCGGACGAGCCGGGCCCCGCCGACTGGGCCGACCTGGCCGCGCTCGCCGGCCCGGGCGCCGTCGTCACGCTCACCGGTCCGGCGATCGCGCCGCCGGACGGGTGGGAGGTCGTGATGTCGCTGGAAGGAGTCCAGATGGTCGGCGACGACGTCGCGGCGGCGTACGACGGCGAGACCGTCCGGCTGGGGACGAAGGACGTGCCCGAGATGCTGGACCTGGTCCAGCGCACGCAGCCGGGCCCCCTGCTCGACCGCACCGTCGAGATGGGCACCTACCTCGGCATCCGCCGCGACACGGGCGCAGGCCACGCGGACGGCTCCCCCGCACTCGTGGCGATGGCGGGGGAGCGGCTACACCCCCAGGGCTGGACGGAGATCAGCGCGGTGTGCACCGACGCCGCCTTCCGCGGCCAGGGGCTGGCGAGCCGGCTGGTGCCGGCCGTGGCGGCCGGGATCCGGGACCGAGGGGAGATCCCGTTCCTGCACGCGGTGGCCGGCAACGTCAACGCGATCCGTCTGTACGAGTCGATCGGGTTCCGGCTCCGCCGCCGGGTGGTCTTCGCCGCGCTACGGGTGCCCGCCGGTGCGGAGGTCTCCGGAGCGGGCTGAGACCACCCGGCCGCGGCCGGTCGTCACTCCGCCGGCCGGACCGGGCCGCTCCACCCGAGGTCCGGCAGGTTGACCACGATCGCCTCCTGCGAGCTCCGGGCGATCACGACGACCGCCTCCAGGTCGGGGTCCGGGTTCTCCTCACGGTGGGGGACGAACGGCGGCACGAAGATGTAGTCGCCCGGCTTCGCGTCGATCCGCACCTCGTGCGGCTCCTCGGCGTCCAGGTCGAGGAACACGAACGACGGGGTGCCGCTGACCACGTAGATCGCGGTCTCCGAATCGCCGTGGTGATGGTTGAGGGACGCGGTCGCGGGCGCCACGTGGGTCTGGCCCATCCACAGCCGCCTCGACCCGACGGTGGCGCCGCTGATGGCGGCGCGCCTGCGCATGCCGCCGGTCTGCGCGGTCTCCGAGGTCAGGCCCGCGGGCGCCACGTGGTGCAGCCTGCGGTGGAACGGGTCTTCGGGAAGAACGACGCTCAACTCTCTCCTCCTGGCGGTCACGAGCGGGCGCCTGGCGGCTCCCGCGCCGGTCAGGCCAGTCTCGCTCCTCGGGCGGCGACAGCACGGGACGCCGCGTGCATAATGTGATCTCTCGCTACGTCTCCCCGGGTGAGGATCGCACGTGAGGCGAACGACTGCCGCGCTGGCCGTACTGGCGCTGGGGGCGAGCGCCTGCTCCGGCTCGCGCCCGGCCGGAGAACCCCGTGCGAGCTCTCCGGCGCCGGCGGCCACGTCCGCGCCGGCCGGCAGGGTCGCCGAGCCCGCCGCCGTCACGCCCGGCTCCTGCCCCGGGACGCCCCGGGCGGCCGACCAGCTGCGGCCGGTCGAGCTTCGCGGCTCCGGGTGGCGGCTGGTCTCGCTCGACGACTCGCCCGGCCACCTCGCCGACGGCAGCGTCACCTCCGACGGCGCCCTCTGGGCACTCCACGGCACGCCCGGCGCCATGGGCGACCACGTGGCGGCCCGCCGCTGGGACGGCCGGGCGTGGACCCGGCTGCCGCAGGTTCCGGGCGCCCGTGGCGCGGACCAGGCGCTGTCGGCCGTCTCCCGCGACGCGGCCTGGATCGTGACCCGGGCGCCGGGCAAGGAGGACGGCGCCCACGGCCCCAGGACGCTGTGGGCCTGGAACGGCGCGGCGTGGCGGACGGCGCCGCTCGACCTGCGCCCGGCCTCGGACGACGTGCGGACCTCGGCCCGCGGGCCGTGGGTGGTGGCCGGGGATCGGTCGATGCGGTGGAACGGCACCCGGTGGCAGCCGGCCCCGCTGCCCGCGCCCGCCCGCTCGCTGGGCGGCACCGACGACGAGCCCTGGGTGGTGGGCGAGCTGCCCCCCGACGACACGGACAGCGACAAGTCGCGCGTCGCCCGGTGGACCGGGAGCGCCTGGCAGGACGTGCCGCTGCCGGAGCTGAGGCTGCCACCGGACGCCGAGCCGCAGCACGGGGACGACGGCGAGCGCTTCCCGCGGGTGGCGGTGCGGACCGGTTCCGCCGAGTTCTGGGTGCTCGGGAGCTTCCGGTGGCTGGAGCATGACCGCGAGGACCTGGAGGACGTCTTCCCGGCCCGGCCCGTGGCGATGCGCAACGTCTCCGGCGTGTGGACGTGCCTGTGGGGACCGACGGGAGAGCCGGGTTTCAGCGACGCGGTGCCCGACGGAAGCGGTGGCCTGTGGGCCGTCACGGACTGGGACGACGGTCCGCGCAGCGTCCTGTGGCATCTGGCGGGCGGGCGGTGGACGCGAAAGTCCCTTCCCGTGCGGGACGGCGGCCAGGCGCGGGTGTACGACCTGGCGGCGCGCGACGGCACCGTCTACGCGCTCGGCGCGGTCGTCCGGGACCCCCTGCGGGAGGGGCGGGCGGCGCTGTGGCGGCTCGGCCGCTGAGCGGGACGACAGTCGTCACTGTCACGATCATCGCAACGACTCCGGAGGCCCACGTCTGGGACCGTCCCCCGATCACCCGGACCGTCCTCGAAGGGGATCTGGCCCCGTCGCGTAGTCGTCCGTGGCGGGGCCGTGCGGCACCCGTGTTCCGTCATGCGCCCGAAACCTTGACGCACCATTGGCTTCGGTTCATAGTGAGCCCGTCAACCCCATGAGAATTTCCCCCGGAGGTCATATAGCACCTACGAATGTTAGCGCTAACAACGCAAATCCCCTTTCCGTTCCGGTCGCGACACCGCAGGTCAGAGGGCATATCGCCGCGCGTGCAGAGGTGCGGTGGCGGGTTCGATCCTTTTGATCGACGACCCATGCCTGAAATCTCCGGCCCTCGCGGCGGGTCCCCCCTGAAAGGCAGATTCCATGATGATTGTCAGGTCCGGATTCCGGCGTCTCGCCAAGGCACTGCTGTCCGCGGGCGCGGTCGTCGCGCTCGCCGCCGGCCTGCTGACCGGCCTCCCCACGTCTTCACAGGCCGCGACGTCGCCGCCGTGTGACCTCTACGCCTCGGGCGGCACGCCGTGCGTGGCGGCGCACAGCACGACCCGGGCCCTGTACGCCTCCTACAACGGCTCGCTGTACCAGGTGCGCCGTGCCTCGGACAACGCCACCCGGAACATCGGCGTCCTGAGCGCGGGCGGATACGCCGACGCCGCCGCGCAGGACTCCTTCTGCGCCGGCACGACCTGCCTCATCACCGTCATCTACGACCAGTCCGGCCGCGGAAACCACCTCACCCAGGCGCCCCCCGGCGGGTTCCAGGGCCCGGCTCCGGGCGGGTACGACAACCTGGCGAACGCGACCGCCGCGCCGATCGTGATCAACGGCCACAAGGCCTACGGCGTCTACGTGGCTCCCGGCACCGGCTACCGCAACAACAACACCAACGGCGTCGCGAAGGGGGACCAGCCGGAGGGGATGTACGCGGTCTTCGACGGCACCCACTACAACGGCGGCTGCTGCTTCGACTACGGCAACGCCGAGACCAACAGCCGTGACAACGGCAACGGCACCATGGAGGCCATCTACTTCGGCAACATCAAGGTCTGGGGCTACGGCACGGGCAACGGTCCCTGGGTCATGGCCGACCTCGAGAACGGCCTGTTCTCCGGGGTGAACGCGGGCTACAACGCGAACGACCCGAGCGTGAACCACCGGTTCCTGACCGCCATCATCAAGGGCGAGCCGAACCACTGGGCGATCCGGGCGGGCAACGCGCAGTCGGGCAGCCTGTCCACCTTCTACAACGGGAAGCGCCCCAACGTCGCGGGCTACAACCCGATGAAGAAGGAAGGGGCCATCATCCTCGGCATCGGCGGCGACAACAGCCACGGCTCCGCCGGCACCTTCTACGAGGGCGTGATGACGTCCGGCTATCCGTCGGACGCCACGGAGAACTCCGTGCAGGCGAGCATCGTGGCCGCCGGATACGCGACGTCCGCCGGCGGCCAGAACGGCACGCTGACGCCCGGCTCCTCGATCTCGCTGCGCGCGACGACGTCCTGCTGCGCCGACCGCTCCATCCGTCACCAGAACGACCAGGCCGTCACGTCGGTGATCACCTCGTCCAGCCCGGCTCTGGACAGGAACGACGCCACATGGATCGTGCGCAGCGGCCTGGCCAACAGCTCCTGCGTGTCGTTCGAGTCGAAGAACTACCCCGGCGACTACCTGCGGCACCAGAACTACCAGCTGTACCGGCAGCACAACGACGACAGCTCGCTGTTCGCCGCCGACGCCACCTTCTGCCCGCAGTCCGGCAAGAGCGGCCAGGGCACCTCGTTCGCCTCCGCCAACTTCCCGGACCGGTTCCTCCGCCACTACAACAACACCGTCTACATCGCCGCCAACGGCGGCTCGAACGCCTTCGACAGCGCCACGTCGTGGGCCGCCGACGTGAGCTGGCTCGTCGGCCAGCCCTGGGCATAGACACCGCCGAGCGGAGCCGCCCCTGGTCCACGGGGGCGGTTCCCCGGAACTCCTGACATGCGGGCATACCAGTATCGATATGACCCTCAGCCCGATATCGATATTGGACATCAGGTGATCGCCTCTGATTTGCTCCTGCGTCTGACCGACCCATGACGCACCGCCGTGAGGACCCCACATGCGACACCTGCACGCGCTCGGCACCACCACCCTGACACTCTCCCTTCTCACCGTCCCGGCCGCCGCCGCCCCGGCAGCCGCGGCCTCCACCACGGCCGGGGCGCAGCCGGTGACCACCAAGCCGGTGACCACGGGGACCGGCGTCGGCAAGGAGCTGCGGGCCCTGGAGAAGTCCTTCCAGGGGCGCATCGGCGCCTACGCCATCGACACCGCCACCGGCAGGACCGTCGCCTACCGGTCGGGCGAGCGGTTCCCGCTGCTGTCCACCTTCAAGGCGATGGGCTGCGCGGCCGCGCTGCACAAGGCGCGCACCTCCGAGCCCGGCCTGATGGACAAGGTCGTCACGTGGACCGCCGCCGACCTCAAGCCCAACTCGCCGACCACCGAGAAGCACGTCAAGGACGGCCTGACCGTCGCCCGGTTGTGCGAGGCGGCCATCACCCTGAGCGACAACACCGCCGGCAACATGGTGCTCAAGCAGATCGGCGGCCCCGCCGGGCTGACCCGCTACTTCCGCACGCTGAAGGACCCGGTCTCCCGGCTCGACCGCTGGGAGACCGAGCTCAACGACTGGAGCCCGAAGGAGCGGCGTGACACCACGACGCCCGCCTCCGTCGCCCGTGACCTGCGCGCGGTCACGGCCGGGAACGCGCTCCACGTCAGGGACCGGCAGCGGCTCATCGGCTGGCTGACCGCCAACAAGACCGGTGACGCCCGCATCCGGGCGGGCCTGCCGAAGACCTGGAAGATCGGCGACAAGACGGGCACGAACTCCCAGTACGGCGCCGGCAACGACATCGCGATCGTCTGGCCCGAGAAGTCCGCCGCCCCGATCATCCTGGCCGTCTACACCAACCGCGAGGCCGCCGACGCGGCGGTGAACGACAAGGTCGTCGCCGACACCGCCACCGTCCTCGTCCGGGCCCTCGGCAAGCTCTGACCCCACCCGGCATCGGACCGATCCTGGCGGCACCCTCGACGGGACACCGGGGCGGCCGCTCAAGACCGTCATCGCATCGCCGGAGCCGGTGGCGCAGAATGGAGCAGGCCGCCTCGACCCGGACCTCGGGGACGGGGCGCGGCCGACCCCCTCCAGATGCGAACGCCCCGTACAGGACGGATTCGATGTCAGATTCAGAGTTCCCCCTCGTCCAGTTCATGAGGGAGGGTTTCGATCCGGTAGCGGAGCTTGCCCGCATCCGTACCGAGCATCCGATCTTCCCCATGGAGATCCCGGGCGGCCAGACCGTGTACCTGGTCACCCGCTATCACGACGTACGGTCCGTGCTGGGGGACCACGAGCGGTTCAGCAACGACTTCGGCAACGTGATCGGGCTCGGCTCCAACCAGGAGGACCCGGGCGGCCTCGGCTTCCGCGACCCGCCCGAGCACACGCGGCTGCGCCGCTATCTCACGCCGGAGTTCACGATGCGCCGCCTGCGCCGGCTGGAGCCGCGCATCGAGGCCATGGTCGAGGAGTACCTCGACAAGATGGAGGCCGCGGGCTCCCCGGCCGACCTGGTCGAGTCGTTCGCGCTGCCCATCCCGTCGCTGGTGGTGTGCGAGCTGCTCGGCGTGCCGTACGAGGAGCGCGCCGACTTCCTGCGGATCAGCACCAACCGCTTCGACCTCACCGCCGGCCCCGAGGCGTCCCTGCAGGCCGTCAACGACGCGATGACGTACCTCACCGACCTGGTCGCCCGCGAGCGGCTCGATCCCGGCGACGGCCTGCTCGGCCGGCTGCTGCGCGACCACGGCGACGAGCTCGACGACCGCACGCTCGCCAGCATGGCCGACGGCCTGCTCACCGGCGGCCACGACACCAGCACCAGCATGCTGTCGCTCGGCACCCTCTGGCTGCTGGAGAACCCCGAGCAGGCCGCCAAGGTGCGCGAGGTGGACGGCCACGTCAACGAGGTGGTCGAGGAGCTGCTGCGCTACATGACGGTCGTGCAGGTCGCCTTCCCGCGCTTCGCCCGCGAGGACCTGGAGCTGTCCGGCCACACGGTCAAGAAGGGGGAGATGGTCCTCTGCTCCCTGACCGCCGCCAACCGCGACCCGAGCCTCGGCGACGACATGGACGAGGTCAAGCCGTACCGCGACACGGCCGGCTCCCACCTGGCCTTCGGCCACGGCATCCACCGCTGCATCGGCGCGCCGCTCGCCCAGATGGAGATGCGCATCGCGTTCCCCGCGCTGCTGCGCCGCTTCCCCGGCCTGCACGTGGCCGGCGAGGTGCCGTTCAGGGCGCTGTCCATCGTCCACGGCGTGGAGAAGCTACCCGTCGCCTGGTAATCGGGTTACGTTCACAAGTGTGAACGAGCCCGCCATCGACCTGACCGCGGTGCACGCCGTCGTGTTCGACACGGACGGCGTGGTCACCGACACCGCGCAGAGCCACGCGGCCGCCTGGAAACACGTCTTCGACGCCTTCCTGCGCGGCCGCTCGGCCCCGTTCGACATCAGGGACGACTACCTGCGCCACGTCGACGGCCGGCCCCGGCTCGACGGCATCCGCACGTTCCTCGCCTCGCGCGGCCTGGAGGTGGAGGAGGGCTCGCCCGACGACGAGCCGGGCGAGCCGACCATCCACGGGCTCGGCCGGGCCAAGGACCGGCTGTTCGTCGCGCAGGTGGACAAGTACGGCGTCGCCGCCTTCCCCTCCACGGTGGCGCTGCTGCACGAACTGCGCCACAGGGGCGCGCGCACCGCGGCCGTCTCGGCCGGCCTGCACGGCCGCAAGCTGATCACCTCGGCGGCCGTCACCCACCTGTTCGACGTGCTCGTCGACGGCCACGACGCCGCCCTGATGAACCTGCCCGGCCCGCCCGACCCGGCCCTGTTCCTGGAGGCCGCCCGCCGGCTGGCCGTGCCTCCGGCGCGCACCGCCGTGGCCGAGGCGGCGCTGCCGGGCGTGGAGGCGGCCCGCAAGGCCGGATTCGGCCTGGTCGTCGCGGTCGGCCGCCCCGACGCGCAGGGGGCCGCCGAGCACACGGACCCGGAACGCGCGGCGGCGTACGGCGTGGAGCTGCGCGAGCACGGCGCCGACGTGGTCGTGGCCGACCTCGGCGAGCTCACGGTAAGCGGCAGGGTCCTACCCTTGACCACGTGACCGTGCTCATCGACCCCCCGAACTGGCCCGGCCCGCGCGGCCTCATGTGGTCGCACCTCGTCAGCGACCACTCCCTGGAGGAGCTGCACGCCTTCGCCGCGCTGCTCGGGGTGCCGGGGCGCGCCTTCGACCGCGACCACTACGACGTGCCGGAGACGGTCCACCGGCGGGCCGTCGAGCTGGGCGCCCAGGCGGTCAGCTCGCGGGAGCTGCTGCGCCGCCTCATCGCCGCCGGCCTGCGCCGCCGCAAGCGCCACACACCGGGCGCCCCGGTGAGCTGAGGCGCTCGCCACCCGCCAGGATGAAGCGCCCCGCCCGTATGAACGGCGGGTTCTGGTACTTGTCGCAACATCCATGCTCATTGACGGGTGTTGGTGGCAAGGCGCGGCAAGAAAGACGGGGCCCCCGCACTCCCACCATCAGCCGGGAGATCGGAGTACGGCGTCGTGACACCACGCCTGAACCGCGCGCCGAAAATGATCGTTTCAGGGATATGAGATGGAGTTGGGTCGTCGCTCTGGTGCTGATACTTGCGGCGTGTAGCAGCACCGGAGTTCAAGAGACCGGGACGATGCCGAGGCTGGAGCGGACTGGCCGGTCAGTCCCTGAGCCGGCCACAGCCGGACCCGCGCAGCGCCTTGTCGCCGAATGGCTGCGGGTGGGTGGTTTGATGGCCCCCGGCCGTGCAGCCGTTCGCCCTCCGATGCTGGCGGTCTACGCCGACGGCCGGGCCATCGCCGTCGCCGCGCACGAGCTGCGCCTTCCACCCGCCGAGGTCGAAACCTTGGTGGAGGCCCTCGATCATGATCTGGCAGGGCAACCCGCCACTGCCTCGCCCCTGCCGGGGTCGCCGAGGATCTATGACGTGCCGACCACGGTCCTCGGCGTCGACAGCGGCAGCGGCATGCGTGAGGTGCACGTGCCGTCTCTGGAACATGCCGCAGCCAGCTACGACGCCGCGCTCGTCACCGCCCGCGACCGCCTCGCCCACTTGGCCGACCGCGTGACCGCACAGGGCGGGAACTACTCCACCGACCGTGTACGACTGTCCACCGAGCAGGTCACGGTTCCTGCGACGCCTGCCCAGCCCTTGCCGGGGGGCGTCCCCCTGCCACCCAAGACGCAAGCGCGCTCGGGAAGCAAGGACTACAAGGGCAACAAGGCGCACACGATCGCCCGCTTGATACCAGGTGACGGATCCTGGCACGTCTATCGCATGTCAACCGGCGAGCACATCGCTCTTTCGTGGCGTTATCTGCTCCCCCACGAGTAAGGCTCCGGCTACGAACGCGCAGGTGAGCTCCTGCGGGTGCGGTTCGGACTCAGTGCGCTGGAGTGGTTGTGCTACTCCGCCGAATCGACATCTCGGGCCGGACCGGCAAGGTCGTTGGCCGCCCACCGGAGCCACGGGCACCGCACAGAACAGGACTGACGGTTGACCGCTCGCGATCTGGGTTTCTCCCAGCCAAGCGTCTCGCTACGCTTGTGGCCAGTAATTGATCACCGTGTTGCGACGCCCCCTGGAATTCACCGAAGCGCCCCGCCCGTATGAAGGGCCCCCGCCGGCGTGAAGTACACCCCCGGCCGGCGCTACGGCCGGGTGCCCGCCGTGAGGGAGCGCAGCTCGGCGCGCAGGTTCGCGCGCGCCCGCTCCTCCCACAGCTCGTACGCCACGGGAGTCCGGTACAGCCGCGGAGCCGCCAGCAGCCGCCCCAGCACGGCGGCCCGGCCCGCCCTGAACGGCTCGTCGGCCACGTGCGCGTACTCCTGCCGGACGCGCGCCGCGTAGTCGTCGTACGCCTCCCGGCTCGGGGAGCCCAGCACGGCCAGGTCGGCGTCGCACAGCACCTCCCCGTTCGCGTCGCCCGGCGCCACCCGGTCGTGGGCGGCCGTCAGCCGTACCAGCCGGGCCACCTCGGCGACGCGCGCGGGCGGCACCCCGCACCGGGGCAGCCGGGCCTGGGCGAGCTGGGCGCTGCGCTCCTCGTCCCGGCCGGGCCGGCCGTCGTACACGGCGTCGTGGAACCACAGGGCCAGGCGCACGGCGCCGGGATCGTCCGCCGCGCCCGCGAGCCGGTCGGCGGCGGCCAGCACGGCGGCCAGGTGATCGAGGGTGTGGTAGCGGCGGTGCGGCTCGCTCCAGCGGGCCACCAGCTCCGCCCGGGTCGCCAGCGACGCGGGGGAGCGGCCCGCGAGCTTCGTCCAGCCGTCGTCCATGCGCCTCACCCTAGAGCGCCCGTCCCGCTCCCGCCGCGGCGCGGCCGTCAGCGGGTCAGCTCGGCGGAGGGGGCGCCGGGCACGCGGGTGCGGCCCAGGTCGGCGCGGCGACCGGCGGCGGCCCCGTCGTGGTAGCCGGTGCCGGTCATCCGCGGCACCGTCACCCGGATCAGCGGGTACCGCGCCGCGACCGCCCGCTCCACCTCCGCCCGCCGGTCGGCCAGCACCAGGGCCGTGCCAGCGCCCGCCGGGTTCCCGTCGAGATGGTCGGCCTCCGCCCGCTCCTCGGCCTCGCGCAGCAGCCGGTACACCTCGTCGGCGAAGCCCAGCATCCACGAGCGGCGGTAGGCGCGGGCCGCGGCGGCCTCGGCCGGCGGGCGGGTACGCCCCAGGCCGGAGGCCATCTGCAGCAGCAGCGACGTGGCCAGCAGGTCGGCCCGCTCCAGATCGGCGGCGAAGCCGAAGATGTGGACCTGGTGCCCGCCGTCGCCGCGCCCGATGAGCAGCGGCCGGCAGCGCACGGCCTGGGCCACCAGCCCGACGAGGCGCGCCTTCTCCCGCGCCCACGGGGCGGGCAGGGTGACGATCCGGTCGCCGGGCGCCTGGCGCGGCTCGCCGGGGTCGAGGGCGTCGATGCCGTACTTGGCCATGAGCGCCGAGGCCGCCGCCATGAACGTGGCGCGCTCGTGCTCGTTGTCGGTGCGTTCGGCCTTGGCCAGGAGCTTCCTGACCCGCTCCAGCGTGCGCTCCCTCAACCGGCCTCCCGCGCCCTCAGGACTTGGCCAGCACCCGCCCGTCGGCGCCGAGGGCCGGGAAGGCTCCTGTGTCGACGATGCCGTGCTGCTGGTACAGAGCCTCGATGAGGGCGTGCGCCTCCGGCTCCAGCTTCCACAGGGCACGATACTGGCGCGCGGTGGCCAGCGAGATGCCGATCTGCTGCGCGATGTCGATGGTGCGCGGCACGATGCCCTTGGCGATCTGCCGGTCCCAGTACTCGCGGGCGGCCCGCATGAGCGCGGCGCGCTGGGCGGTGTCGACGACCTGCGGGGTGGTGTCGAGCACGGTGACGTCCTCGTCCTCGTCCTCGACCAGCTCGGCCAGCGCGGGCGGCAGGGCCGGACGGGCGGGGACGGGGTGGTGGTCGGCGTTCGGCTCCCACGGCACGCGGGGGTCGGCGTCGATGAGCGCGGTGGTGTTGTAGAGCGCGGCGATCTGGGCGAGCAGCGCCTCCTGGCGGGCCGGGTCGACGGCCAGGCCGGTGTGCTCGACGGCCTGGTCCATGGCCTTGTCGAGCCGGGCGAGCGCGGCGCGCAGCTTGCGCTCGGACGCCCCGCCCTCGCGCAGCGCCTTGGCCTTCTTGGCGGCCAGGGCGACGCGGGTCAGCCGCCGGTGCGCGTCCACCTCGCTCGCGGTGCGGTCGCTCACCTCGGCCAGTCCCATGCGGACCAGCAGCCGCTCGGGGGTGAGCCGCCAGTTGATGCGGCCGGTGCCGCGGATGCGGTGCCGCTCGATGGCCATGCCGCGCTCCCACAGCCAGGCGGCGACCAGCGGCGCGGCGAGCCGGAAGAGCGCCTCGGGCAGGCTGCGGGCGTCCATGCTGGACAGCACGGCCGTCAGGCACGTCAGCGCCCACACGGCGATGCCGTCGATGCCGGCGGAGAAGTTCTCGCGCATGTTGCGGCGGGCGCGCACGGCCGAGGTGATGATGGCCACCTCGATGAACGCGAACAGCAGCAGCCGCAGCGGCCCGTCGAGGCCGAGCACGTCACCGGAGAAGCGCCACATGCCCTGCGCCGACACGCCGGTGGCGATGGACGCGGCCACGACCGTCAGGATGTCCTCGACGGGACGCGGGGCGACGTAGCGGGCGACCAGGAACGCACCGGCTCGCCATGCCACGCGGACCAGCAGGAACGCCAGGCCCAGGGCGGCCAGGACCAGCAGCGCGATGACAGCGGTGGCGAACGGCTTTTCCGTGACGAAGGCGGCTATTTCCTCGAATGTGGGCATCAGTCACTGTCCGTGGGGGGCTACATACTCCGGCTGTCCAACGACGAGATCATTGCAGAATGTCGCCATCTTGTACGCCAAACAGCCGCTGCCGCCCCATTTTGCCCACCCTTATCGCAGGTTGTCATGCATCCCGTCAGCCTCAGGCCCCGGCGAGCGTCTCCGAGACCAGCGCCCGCGCCTCCTGCTGGACCTCGGCCAGATGCTCCGGCCCCTTGAACGACTCCGCGTAGATCTTGTAGACGTCCTCGGTGCCCGACGGCCGCGCCGCGAACCAGGCGCTCTCCGTGGACACCTTCACCCCTCCGAGCGCGGCGTCGTTGCCCGGAGCCCGCGTCAGCACCGACGTGATCGGCTCCCCGGCCAGGGCCGTCGCCGTCACCTGGTCGGCCGACAGCTTGCCCAGCACCGCCTTCTCCTCGCGCGTGGCCGGCGCGTCCACCCGGGCGTAGGCGGGCTCGCCGTACCGGGAGGTCAGCTCGCGGTAGCGGGCGCTCGGCGACTCGCCCGTGACGGCCGCGATCTCCGAGGCCAGCAGCGCCAGGATGATGCCGTCCTTGTCGGTCGTCCACACCGAGCCGTCGCGGCGCAGGAACGACGCCCCCGCGCTCTCCTCGCCGCCGAACCCGAGCGACCCGTCCAGCAGCCCCGGCACGAACCACTTGAACCCGACCGGCACCTCGTACAGCCGCCGCCCCAGCGACTCGGCCACCCGGTCGATGATCGAGCTGCTCACCATCGTCTTGCCCACCCCGGCGCCCTGCGGCCAGCCGTCGCGGTGGGCGTACAGGTAGGAGATCGCGACCGCGAGGTAGTGGTTGGGGTTCAGCAGCCCGCCGTCGGGCGTCACGACGCCGTGCCGGTCGGAGTCGGCGTCGTTGCCGGTCGTGATGTCGAAGCGGTCGCGGGCGTCGATCAGCGACGCCATCGCGTACGGCGACGAGCAGTCCATGCGGATCTTGCCGTCCCAGTCGAGCGTCATGAACCGCCACGTCGGGTCCACCAGCGGGTTGACCACGGTCAGGTCCAGCCGGTGCCGCTCGGCGATCTCGCCCCAGTAGGCCACGCTCGCCCCGCCCAGCGGGTCGGCGCCGATCCGCACCCCGGCCGCCCGGATCGCGTCGAGGTCCACCACCGACGGCAGGTCGTCCACGTACGCGCCGAGGAAGTCGTGGCGGCCCGCCTCCCGCCGCGCCCTGGCGTACGGCACACGGCGCACCCCGGCCAGGCCGCCGGCCAGCAGCTCGTTGGCCCGGTCCTGGATCCACGAGGTGGCGCCGGTGTCGGCCGGTCCGCCGTTCGGCGGGTTGTACTTGAAGCCGCCGTCGGCCGGCGGGTTGTGCGACGGCGTGACCACGATGCCGTCGGCCAGGCCGGACGAGCGGCCCCGGTTGTGGGTGAGGATCGCGTGCGAGACGGCCGGCGTCGGCGTGTAGCCGTCGCGGGAGTCCACCAGCACGTCCACCCCGTTGGCCACCAGCACCTCCAGCGCCGACACCTGGGCCGGCTCGGACAGCGCGTGCGTGTCCGCGCCGAGGTACAGCGGCCCGTCGGTGCCCTGCGCCGCGCGGTACTCGCAGATCGCCTGGGTCGTGGCCACGATGTGGTCCTCGTTGAAGGCGGTGTCGAGCGCCGACCCGCGATGACCGGACGTGCCGAACGCCACCCGCTGCCCCACCTCTCCGGGGTCCGGGTGCAGCGCGTAGTAGGCGGTGACCAGCCGGGCGACGTCGACGAGGTCGGCGGGCTGAGCGGGCTGTCCGGCGCGATCGTGGGTCATGTCCCCACCTTACAAACGCCTCCCGCGCGCACCCCCGGCGATCTCCCGTGTCGCGTGGCGGACCGTCCCGGCCCCCGCGGTTAGACTCGCGATCACCAGAACAGAATGGAGCTCGGTGGCCATGCGCATCGGATTGTTGCTGAACGAGACCACGGGACCGGATCCGCTCAAGGACCTGGGCGACAGCATCGCCGCGGCGCGCGACGACGGCTTCGCCTCGGCGTGGCTCTCGCACATCTTCGGCCTCGACGCGCTCACCGCCCTGGCCGTCGCGGGCGCCCGCACCCCCGGCATCGAGCTCGGCACCGCCGTCGTGCCGACCTACCCGCGCCACCCGGCCGCGCTCGCCCAGCAGGCGATGACCGCCAACGCCGCGCTCGGCGGCCGGCTGGCGCTCGGCATCGGCCTGTCCCACCAGGTCGTCATCGAGAACATGTTCGGCTACAGCTTCGAGCGCCCGGCCCGCCACATGGCCGAGTACCTCGACATCCTGCTGCCCGCCGTCCGCGGCGAGCACGTCCGCGCCGAGGGCGAGACGCTGAAGGCCGACATCCGGCTGAGCACCCCCGGAGCCGGCCTGCCGGTCCTCATCGCCGCCCTCGCGCCGCGCATGCTCAAGCTGGCCGGCTCCCGCGCCGACGGCACCGTGCTGTGGATGACCGGCCCCAAGACCGTGACCGAGCACGTCGTGCCCGCCATCACCGCCGCCGCCGAGGAGGCCGGCCGCTCCCGGCCCCGCGTCGTCTGCATGCTGCCGGTCTGCGTCACCGACGACGCGGACGCCGCCCGGGCCCGCGCCGACGAGGTCTTCGCCACGTACGGCCAGCTCCCGTCCTACCGGGCCATGCTCGACAAGGAGGGCGTGTCCGGGCCCGGCGAGGTGGCCATCGTGGGCGACGAGGACTCCGTGCGCGGCCAGATCGAGGAGCTGCGCCGGGCCGGCGTGACGGACTTCGTGGCCTCGCCGTACTCCAGGCGCGACCGCACCCTCGCCCTGCTCCGTCAGCTCCTCTGACGGCGCGTCGGGGGCCCCGCCGGGAGACGCCCGCCTAGACTTCCGCAAGGTGAAGCGCTTGCTGCATGGCATCGACGTGTCCAACTGGCAGGGCCGGGTCGACTGGGCCCACCACGCCGGTGAGGGCGTCGCCTTCGCCTTCGCCAAGGCCACCGAGGGCGGCGACTTCACCGACAAGTTCTTCGGCCGCAACTGGCAGGGCATGCGCGAGAACTGGGTCGTGTGCGGCGCCTACCACTTCGCCCGGCCCAAGGGCGACCCCGCCGAGCACGCCCGCCACTTCCTCGCCACCCTGCGCGAGGCCGGCGGGCTGCGCCGCGGCGACCTCATCGCGATCGACCTGGAGACCAGCGACGGCCTGCGGCCCGAACAGGTCGCCCGGCACGCCCGCCGCTGGTGCCGCTACGTCGAGCGGCACGCGGGCATACGCCCGTTCATCTACACGTTCCCGAACTTCGCGCACGGCGGCCACTGCGCCGGGCTCGGCGACTACCCGCTGTGGATCGCCAGCCCCAGCCATCCGCGCGGAGCGCCGCAGGTGCCGTCGCCGTGGGCTGCGTGGACGATCCACCAGTACTCCAGCCGGCCGGTGGACCGCAACGTGTTCGACGGCAGCCGCCAAGCACTGACCAGGCTGGGGTATCACCCGCGATAGCATCGGTGTCCATCACCGCCGGACGCCATCCGGGCCACCCGGCGCCTAGCATCAGGGAGCCACCGTGTCAGCCGAGTTGCACATCACCCGCGCCGGAGCCGAGCGTGTGGTGGCGGCCGGCACGACGGCCGGTGACGCGCTCGAGGCCGACGGCCGCACCGTCGTCGCCGCCCGGGTCAACGGCGAGCAGCGCGACCTCGCCTGGGTGCTCGCCGACGGCGACGTGGTCGAGCCGATCGACATCTCCAGCGACGAGGGCCGGGCCATCGTCCGCCACTCCACCGCCCACGTCATGGCGCAGGCGGTCCAGGAGCTGTTCCCCGACGCCAAGCTGGGCATCGGCCCGCCGGTCGAGAACGGCTTCTACTACGACTTCGACGTCGAGCACGCCTTCCAGCCCGACGACCTCAAGCGCATCGAGAAGCGCATGCGGGAGATCGTCAAGGAGGGGCAGCTGTTCTCCCGCCGCCCCGTCGGCGACGACGAGGCGCGTCAGGAGCTCGCCGGCGAGCCGTACAAGCTGGAGCTCATCGGGCTCAAGGGCGGCGCCGCCGACGAGGAGTCCGTCGAGGTCGGCGCGGGCCAGCTCACCATCTACGACAACCTCGACGCCAGGAGCGGCGACCTGCGCTGGAAGGACCTGTGCCGCGGCCCGCACGTGCCGTCCACCCGGTCCATCCCCGCGTTCAAGCTCATGCGCTCCGGCGGCGCCTACTGGCGCGGCAGCGAGAAGAACCCGCAGCTCCAGCGCATCTACGGCACCGCCTGGGAGTCCCGCGACAAGCAGGACGAGTACCTCAAGCTGCTGGAGGAGGCCGAGAAGCGCGACCACCGCAAGCTCGGCGCGGAGCTCGACCTGTTCAGCTTCCCGCCGGAGCTGGGCAGCGGCCTGCCGCTCTTCCATCCCAAGGGCGGGATCATCCGCAAGGAGATGGAGGACTACATGCGCCGCCGGCAGGCCGAGGCCGGCTACGAGTTCGTCAACACCCCGCACATCACCAAGTCGTCGCTGTTCGAGACCTCCGGCCACCTGCCGTGGTACGCCGACGACATGTTCCCGGCCTTCGAGCTGGAGGGCATCGAGTACCGCGTCAAGCCGATGAACTGCCCGATGCACAACCTGATCTTCCGGGCGCGCGGGCGGTCCTACCGTGAGCTGCCGCTGCGGCTGTGCGAGTTCGGCTCGGTCTACCGCTACGAGAAGTCGGGCGTGGTCCACGGCCTGACCCGGGTGCGCGGCATGACGCAGGACGACGCGCACATCTACACCACCCGCGAGCAGATGGCCGACGAGATCAAGTCGCTGCTGCGGTTCGTGCTGAGCGTGCTGCGCGACTTCGGCCTGGACGAGTTCTACCTGGAGCTGTCCACCCGCGACGACTCCGACAAGTTCATCGGCGACCCGGCCGAGTGGGAAGAGGCCACCCAGGCGCTGCACCAGGTGGCCAGCGAGTCCGGGCTGGAGCTGGTGGACGACCCGGGTGGCGCGGCCTTCTACGGCCCGAAGATCTCCGTGCAGGCCAGGGACGCGATCGGCCGCACCTGGCAGCTGTCGACCATCCAGCTCGACCTGAACCAGCCCAAGCGCTTCGGCCTGGAGTATCAGGCGGCCGACGGCAGCCGGCAGACGCCCGTCATGATCCACCGGGCGCTGTTCGGGTCGATCGAGCGCTTCCTGGGCGTGCTGACCGAGCACTACGCGGGCGCCTTCCCGCCCTGGCTGGCCCCGGTCCAGGTGGTCGGCATCCCGATCGCCGACGCCCACGCCCCCTACCTGCAGGACCTCGCCAAGCGGCTGCGCGAGCGGGGCATCCGGATCGAGGTCGACACGGCCGACGACCGCATGCAGAAGAAGATCCGCAACGCGCAGAAGGCCAAGGTGCCGTTCATGCTGCTGGCCGGTGACGACGACATCGCCAACGGCGCGGTCTCGTTCCGTTACCGCAACGGCGAGCAGAAGAACGGCGTGCCGGTGGACGACGCGGTCGACGAGATCGTCTCCGCGGTGGAGCGCCGGATCCAGGTCTGATCCGCACGAGCGGGTGCGGCGAGCAGTGTGACGGGACGCCCGGCCGGAGTCATCCAGCCGGGCGTCCCGCTGCCGGCCACTACGATCATCCGTATGCAGGAGGACGAGACGGAACTCGGGGTGCGGCTGCCTTCCCCCGCCCTGAGCCCGTTGCGGGCGGTGCTGCGCCGGATGGCCGTCGCGCTGCTCATCCTGCTGGCGATGTACGCGCTGGTCCTGATCGACCTCGAGGGCTACCGCGACAACGCCGACGGAGCGGTGTCCCCGCTGGACGCCCTCTACTACGTCACGGTGTCGCTCTCCACGACCGGCTACGGGGACATCACGCCGGTCACCACCGAGGCGCGGGTCGTCAACATCGTGGCGGTCACGCCGCTGCGCATCGCGTTCCTCGTGGTGCTGGTCGGCACCACGCTGGAGGTGCTCACCAAGCGCACGCGCGACGCCATCAGAATCCAGCGATGGAGAGCCAGATTGCGAGACCACACGGTGATCGTCGGCTACGGCACCAAGGGCCGGGCCGCCATCCGCACCCTGCTGGAGAGCGAGCGGTCCAAGGACTCGATCGTCGTGGTCGACCCGAGCCGGGCGGCGATCGAGGAGGCCGCGGGTGACGGCTTCACCGGTGTCGTGGGCGACGGCACGCGCGGTGAGGTGCTCAGGCGCGCGAGCCTCGGCACGGCCAGGGAGGTCATCATCGCCACCCAGCGCGACGACACCACGGCGCTGGTGACCCTGACCGCCCGCAGCCTCAACGAGACCGCCACGATCGTGGCCGCCGTGCGGGAGGCGGAGAACGACCCCCTGGTGCGGCAGAGCGGCGCCGACGTGGTGATCACCTCCTCCGACGCGGCCGGCCGCATGCTGGGCGTGGCCACCCAGAGCCCGGCGGTCAGCTCGCTGATCGAGGACTTCCTCGTCTACGGCAAGGGCCTCGACCTCTACGAGCGGGACGTGCGCGCCGGCGAGACGGGCCGGCCCACGCAGGCGGCGGGCGAGATCGTGGTGGCCGTGGTGCGGGGCCGCGAGATCATGACCTACGCCGACCCGCGCGCCGCCACGCTCCAGGCCGGCGACAGGCTGGTCGTCATCCGGGTCCACCCTCCGGAATAGCGACGACGCGGCGAGCCGGGGTGTTCGGCGACCACGGGGAAGGAGCGCATCCCGGAGGGAGCCCTATGCTGCTAGATATGCACGATCAGCCTGGAGCGGGGGACCCCGACAACTTCGAGCGGCTGTGGACGCCGCACCGCATGGCCTACATCAAGGGCGAGGGCAAGCCGACCGGCACGGGCCCCGGCGACGGGTGCCCCTTCGACGCCATCCCGCGGATGAGCGACGAGGACGGCCTGGTCGTGGCCCGCGGCGAGGTCGTCTACGCGGTGCTCAACCTCTACCCGTACAACTCGGGTCACCTCATGATCGTGCCCTACCGCCACGTGTCCGACTACGACGAGCTGGACCGGGCCGAGGTGCTGGAGCTGGGGGAGTTCACCCAGCGGGCGCTGCGGGCGCTGCGCAAGGCGTCGGGCGCGCAGGGATTCAACGTCGGGCTCAACCTCGGCGACGTCGCCGGCGCGGGCATCGCCGCGCACCTGCACCAGCACGTGGTGCCGCGCTGGGGCGGCGACACCAACTTCATGCCGGTGGTGGCCCGCACCAAGGTGCTCCCTCAGCTCCTGCGCGACACCCGCGACGTCCTCGCGAGCGCCTGGGGCTGACCCACGTCCTCAGCGGTGGCCCTCAGCGCACCGTGACCGTGGCCGCGTCGCTCTCGTGCTGGAGCCGGTCCAGCGCCGTCACCAGGTACGTGCCCGGCTTGGGCGCGGTGAACGACGGCGCGGTGACCACGGCCACCAGGTCGCGGGCGTCCGTGGTGTGGCAGTCGGCGCCCGAGCCGGGCAGCCGGTAGACCGCGTAGGACCGCGCCCCCTGCGCCGGCGTCCACGTCAGCGCGGCGCCCGCCGCCTTGAGGCCCGCCGGCCTGGCCGGGGCGGCGCCGCCACGCTCCTTGATCAGCGGCAGCAGCGCGGGCCGCGCGTAGTGGTCGGCCGCCAGACGGCTCATGGCTCCGAGAGGGTCGTCCATGACGTTCTTGGCGCTGAAGTAGACGTCGCCCTCGATCTGCTTGTACTTGCGGTTGAGCGTCAGGTGCGCCGACAGCTCGCCCGGCCGGGTCCACGCCTTGTCGTCGTGCGCCCCGACCCGGTAGACGGCCTGGCCGATGTACAGGTCGACGCCGGTGCCCTTGACCTGGCGCGCCCACCACGGCGTCAGCACCCGGTAGTCGGCCGCCTTGAAGCCGCGCGGCCAGTACAGCTGCGGGAGCACGTAGTCGACCGTGCCCGCCTTGATCCAGGCGCGGGCGTCGGCGTAGATGCTGTCGTAGGCCGACATGCCCGTCGTGTCGGAGCCGGCCGGGTCCTGGGCCTTGTTACGCCAGATGCCGAACGGGCTGATGCCGAACTTGACGTACCCCTTGGTCGCGTGGACGGCCGCGTCGACCTCGGCGACCAGCGTGTTGACGTTCTGGCGCCGCCAGTCGGCCAGGCTCTGGCCCTTGCCGTACTTGGCGAAGGCCGCCTTGTCGTCGAACGTGCCGCCGGAGCCGGGGTACGGGTAGAAGTAGTCGTCGAAGTGGATCCCGTCGACGTCGTAGCGCTTGGTCACGTCCGTGACGACCTTGACGACGTGCTCGCGCACCTGCGGCAGGCCCGGATTGTAGTAGCGGCGGCCGTCGTAGGTGACCGTCCAGCCGGGGTGGCGCCGCGCCGGGTGGGAGGCGGGCAGCTTGGCCAGGTCCGTGTCGTCGGCGACGCGGTACGGGTTGAACCAGGCGTGGAACTCCAGCCCCCGCTTGTGCGCCTCCTCGACCAGGAACGGCAGCGGGTCCCAGCCCGGGTCCTTGCCCGCGGTGCCGGTCAGGTACTGCGACCACGGCTCCATGGGGGAGCGGTAGAGCGCGTCGGAGGCCGGGCGCACCTGGACGAAGACGGCGTTGAACCGGCGCTTGACCGCCCCGTCGAGGATCTTCATGTACTCGGCGCGCTGCCGCTCGGGCGTCAGCCCCGTACGGGAGGGCCAGTCGATGTTCTTGACCGTCGCGATCCAGAGGCCGCGCAGCTGCCGCTTCGGGTAGCGGGCGTCGGCCGTGCAGGCCGCGGCGGGCGCGCCGGTCGTCTTCTTCTTGGCGGATCCCGCCGCGGGCGGCTCACCGGGGCCGGGGCCGAACAGGAAGGCGGCGCCGGTGGTGAGGACGGCCAGCGCGGCGGCGGCGAGCAGAGGGCGTCCGGTTCGCATAATGTCCCCAGTCTCGCATCGCCTCCCGGATGCTCCGGCCCGAAAAGAGAAATCGATTCGTGATGCCGGAGTGAATCGCATGTGAGGGGTCAGAGGCGTGCCCCCGGGAGGCACGCCTCTCCGGCCCTCACTCGGCGGCGACCTTGCCCGCCAGGTGCGACGGCAGCGGCTCGTAGCGCAGGAACGTGCGCGTGAACGTCCCCGTCCCGTGGGAAATGGACCGCAGGTCGATGGCGTACCGGATGATCTCCAGCTGGGGCACCTCCGCCTTGACCAGCGTGTGGCCCGTGCCGACCGGCTCGGTGCCGAGCACCCGGCCGCGCCGTGACGACAGGTCGGACATCACCGAGCCCACGTGGTCGTCGGCGACCAGCACCGACAGCTCGTCCACCGGCTCCAGCAGCAGCGTCGACACCTTGGCGGCGGCCTCCTTCAGCGCGAGCTGCCCCGCGATCTGGAAGGCCATGTCGGAGGAGTCCACCGAGTGCGCCTTGCCGTCGTACAGCGTCACCCGCACGTCCACCATCGGGTAGCCGGCCACGACGCCGCGCTCCATCTGGGAGCGCACGCCCTTCTCCACCGACGGGATGAACTGCCGCGGCACCACCCCGCCCACGATCTTGTCCACGAACTCGAAGCCCCCGCCGGAGGGCAGGGGCTCGACCTCGATGTGGCAGATGGCGTACTGGCCGTGGCCGCCCGTCTGCTTGACGTTGCGGCCCATGGCCTGGCACCTGCCGCCGAACGTCTCGCGCAGCGGCACCCGCAGCTCCACCCGCTCCACCTCGACGCCGTGCCGCTTGGACAGCCGGTCGAGCAGGACGTCGGTGTGGGCCTCGCCCATGCACCACAGGACGAGCTGCTTGGTCTCGGGGTTGTTCTCCAGCCGCAGCGTCGGGTCCTCGGCGACGAGCCGGGCCAGCGCCTGCGACAGCTTGTCCTCGTCGGCCTTGGACCTGGCCTGGATCGCCACGGGCAGCAGCGGGTCGGGCATCTGCCAGGCGGTCATGAGCAGTGGCCGCTCCACCTCCGACAACGTGTCGCCGGTCTCGGCCCGCGACAGCTTGGCGACGGCGACGATGTCGCCCGCGACGGCCTTGGGGACGGGCCGCTGGTGCTTGCCGAGCGGGCAGGTGAGGGTGCCGATGCGCTCGTCCACGTCGTGGTCCTCGTGGCCGCGCTCGGCCAGGCCGTGCCCGGAGACGTGCACGGTCATGTCGGGGCGCAGGGTGCCGGAGAAGATCCGCACGAGGCTGATGCGGCCGACGTACGGGTCGCTCGTGGTCTTGACGACCTCGGCGACCAGCGGCCCGTCGGGATCGCAGGAGACGTCCTTGACCGGCTTGCCGTCGACCGTGGTGATCTCGGGCAGCGGGTGCTCCAGCGGCGAGGGGAACCCCTGGGTGATCAGCTCCAGCACCTCCATGGCGCCGACGCCGATGCCGGAGCAGAGCACGGGGTAGAAGCTGCCGCGCGCGACGGCCTTCTCCAGGTCCTCGATGAGCACCTTGGTGTCGATCGGGTCGCCCTGGAGGTAGCGGTCCATGAGCGACTCGTCCTCGCTCTCCTGGATGATCCCCTCGATGAGGACGCCCCGGTGCTCCTCGATCCGGCTCTCGTACTCGGCTCCGGGGTCCTTCTCCGTGCGGGCGCCGGTGGCGTAGTTGTAGAACTTCTGTGACAGCAGCCCGATCAGGCCGTTCACGTGCCCGTTCGTGATGACCGGCAGGTAGAGGGGGGCGACGCCGTCACCGAAGACGTCCTGGCAGGCGGCGAGCACCTCGTCGAAGTCGGCCCGCTGGTGGTCGATCTTGGTGATCACGACGGCGCGGGGCATGCCGACCCGGGCGCACTCCTGCCACAGCATCTGGGTGAGCCCGTCGACGCCCTCCGCCGCCGAGACGACGAACAGGGCGGCGTCCGCGGCGCGCAGGCCGGCGCGCAGGTCGCCCACGAAGTCGGCGTAACCGGGGGTGTCCAGCAGGTTGATCTTCACGCCGTTGTGCGTCAGCGGCGCCAGCGCCAGGTTCACCGACCGCTGCTGGCGCACCTCCACCTCGTCGAAGTCGCTGACCGTGCTGCCGTCCTCGACCCGGCCCGCCCGCTGGACGGTGCCGGTGGCGGTCAGAAGCTGCTCCGTGAGGGTCGTCTTTCCCGCTCCCGAATGGCCGACCAGGACGACGTTGCGTATCGCGTCCGCCCTGTCGGCCGATGGTGCCCTGCCCGCGGCTCCCATGGCCGCGCCGGGATTCTTGTCCGCCACATCGCCTCCGGTCTCGTGGGACGAGCCGGCCCGCTCCGTCGGCCTGACCTGGGGCCAGGCACCCGGCCGGGCTTCCTCTCCCGTGTCGTCGGTTGAGTTCCAACGCCGCGCCCGCGCGGAGGGTGAACAGGACCGCATGGACAGACGCGGTGTGTTCACCAAATACCCGTGTGGCGGATATCACAAGGGGGAGGAGGCAAAGAAAGTGGCCGGGCCCGGGATGGCCTACGATCGGACCGCGATGCTGAAACTCCTGCGTCCGGCCGTCACCCGGATACTCACCCCGCTCGGCAGGGCCCTGGTCCGCCACGGGATCGGACCCAACACCGTCACGGCGATCGGCACTCTCGGCACCGTCGTCGCGGCCCTGCTGTTCTATCCCCTGGGCCTGCTGGCCGCCGGCGCGCTGGTGATCACCGTTTTCGTGCTGTTCGACCTGCTCGACGGCGTGGTGGCGCGGCTCGGCGGCGGGGGCGGCAGCACATGGGGCGCCTTCCTCGACTCCACGCTCGACCGGGTGGCCGACGCCGCGATCTTCTGCGGGCTGATCCTCTACTTCATCTCGCTCGACGACCTGCTGATGACGTCGGTCACACTGTTCTGCCTGGTCGCGGGCACCCTGGTGTCCTACGCCAAGGCCCGCGCCGAGGGGCTGGGCCTGACCTGCGACGTGGGCGTGGCCGAGCGGCCCGAACGGCTCGTGGTGGCGCTGGTGGCCAGCTTCCTCGCCGGGCTCGGCGTGCCGTACGTGCTGGCGGCCGGCATGTGGTTGCTCGCGGCGGCCAGCGCTGTCACCGTGGTGCAGCGCGTGGTCCACGTCCACCGGCAGACGAGGGAGCGATGAGCGAGAAGGCGTCCGTCACCGACAGGGCCGTCGCCGCGGGGTTCGCGGCGGGCTGGCGCCTCGTCCCGCTGCTGCCGCGCCGGCTGACCAGGGGCGCGTTCCGGTTCGCCGCCGACCGGCTGTGGGCACGGCGGGGCAGGTCCGTGCTCCGCCTGGAGTCCAACCTGGCGCGGGTGACCGGGCTCGCCCCGGGCAGCACCGAGCTGCGCGAGCTGAGCAGGGCGGGCATGCGCTCCTACTTCCGCTACTTCGAGGAGATCTTCCGGCTGCCGTCCATGCCGGTCGAGGAGATCGTGCGGCGCACCCACGTGACCGGGGGCGAGCACATCTTCGACACCGTCGCCGCCGGCCGCGGGGTCGTGCTGGCCCTGCCGCACATGGGCAACTGGGACCAGGCGGGCGCCTGGCTGGTCGGCGTCGGCCACCCGTTCGCCACGGTCGCCGAGCGGCTGCGGCCCGAGTCGCTGTTCCGCCGCTACGTCGCCTTCCGCGAGGGCCTCGGCATGGAGGTGCTGCCGCTCACGGGCGGCGACGGCCACAACTTCGCCACCCTCGCCATCCGCGTACGGCGGGGCGGCATCGTCTGCCTGCCCGCCGAGCGCGACCTGACCAGGAGCGGCGTCGAGGTCGAGTTCTTCGGCGCCCACACCAAGATGCCGGCCGGACCGCCGCTGCTGTCGGTGCAGACCGGGGCGGCCCTGCTGCCGGCCACCGTCTACTTCCACGGCGACGACTGGGGCATCGACATCCACGAGGAGATCCCGGTGCCCGCCGAGGGCACCCGGCAGGAGAAGGTGGCGGCGATGGCGCAGAGCCTCGCCCACGTCTTCGAGAAGGGCATCACCGCCCACCCGGAGGACTGGCACATGCTGCAACGCCTCTGGCTGGAGGATCTCCCGCGATGAGAGCCGCGCCATGAGAGTCGGCATCGTGTGTCCCTACTCCTGGGACATGCCGGGCGGGGTCAAGCAGCACATCGACGACCTGGCGCAGGCGCTCATCGCCCAGGGCCACGAGGTGTCGGTCATCGCGCCGGCCGCCGACGACGAGGACCTGCCGCCGTACGTGGCGGGCGCGGGCCGGGCGGTGCCCGTGCCGTACAACGGGTCGGTGGCGCGGATGTCGTTCGGGTTCCTGTCGGCGGCACGGGTGCGCCGCTGGGTGCGCACGGGCGAGTTCGACGTGCTGCACATCCACGAGCCGCTGATCCCCAGCCTCGGCGTGCTGGCGTGCTGGGCGGCCAGGGGGCCGATCGTGGCGACCTTCCACGCGTCGTTCTCCCGCTCGCGGGCGATCGCCGTGGCCGAGCCGCTGCTGCGCAGCGCGCTGGAGAAGCTGAGCGGCCGCATCGCGGTGTCCGACGCGGCGCGCAAGAGCCTGGTCGAGCAGTTCGGCGGCGACACCGTGCTCATCCCCAACGGGGTGACGGTGGCGCGCTACGCCGACGCCGAGCCGCTGGAGGGGTGGGGGCCCGACGGGTCCACGATCGGCTTCCTCGGCCGCATGGACGAGGAACGCAAGGGCCTGCCGATCCTGCTGGACGCCTTCGCCGAGCTGGCCCCCGCCCGGCCCGGCCTCAAGCTGCTGCTCGCCGGGCCCGGCGACGCCAAGGACGTCTACGACCGGGTGCCGAAGGACTTCCACGACCGGGTCACCGTGCTCGGGATGGTCAGCGAGGCCGACAAGATCCGCGCCTACCACTCGGTCGACGTCTTCTGCGCGCCCAACACGCGCGGAGAGAGCTTCGGGATCGTGCTGGCCGAGGCGATGGCGTCCGGGGCGACCGTGCTGGCCAGTGACATCCCGGCGTTCCGCAAGGTGCTGGGGGAGGGGCAGGCGGGGGCGCTGTTCGCCAACGGCGACCCCTCGTCGCTGGCGCGCGAGGCCGCGGCGCTCCTCGACGCCCCCGAGCGGCGGGCCAAGCTGGCCGAGGAGGCGCTGGTCGCGGTCCGCAAGTACGACTGGTCGACGGTGGCGCGCGACGTGGTCCGGGTGTACGAGACGGTGACCACGGCCGGCGCGGGCCGCGTCGAGGAGGACCTGTGACACGAGACGTCCCGGCCGTGGTCGGCCGCGTGGAGGAAGATCTGTGACGTCCACCCTGATCGTGCTGGTCGTGGGCATCGTCGTGGTGCTCACCGCCGTCTACGTCTCCTGGCGGGCGGGCCGCCTGGACCGGCTGCACATCCGGCTGGAGCTGGCCCGCGAGGCGCTGGACGCGGCGCTGGTGCGGCGCCGGGCGGTCGTGCTGGAGCTGGCGGGCTCGCGGCTGCTCGACCCCGCCACCTCGCTGGTGCTCGCCGCGGCGGCCCACGAGGCCCGCATCGCCGGGCCGGAGGAGCGCGAGCACGCCGAGAGCGACCTGTCCCGCGCGCTGCGCGCGGCCGTGGACCAGGAACGGTTCCGCGAGAAGCTGTCGGAGGCGCCGGGCGGCCCCGACCTGCTGGAGGAGCTCGACGCGGCCGTGGCCAAGGTCGTCTACTCCCGCCGTTTCTACAACAACGCCGTGGGCGTCACGCGCACGGCCCAGCGGCGCTGGCTGGCCAGGACCCTGCGGCTGGCCGGGCACACGGAGTTCCCCGAGTTCTTCGAGATAGACGACGATCCTCCGGCGGCCATGGCAACTGAATGACCCCGATTTGGCCCGGCCGGTAAGCTTCTTCCATTTTCCGGGCCTAAGCGGAGGAGTCGTACAGGTGCGCCTATCCCGGTTGATCGCCGTGACGCTGGCGGGAGCGGCCGTCGTGCCGCCCCTGGCGGCCTGCTCGTCGGAGGAGCCCGCGCCCGGCAAGGTCCCGCAGGCCGCCACCTCCTCGCCGGCCGCCGAGGAGCCGACGGCCGAGCCGGACCTGCACCCCTTCACCGGGAAGCCGACCGGCGCCCTCAAGCCGGTCCTCGCCGTGAAGATCGAGAACACCGCCGCGGGCAAGCCGCAGCTCGGCCTCAAGAGCGCCGACATCGTCTACGTCGAGCAGGTCGAGGCCGGCCTGACCCGGCTCATGGCGATCTTCTCGTCCAAGCTCCCGCCGAAGGTCGGCCCGGTCCGCAGCGCCCGCATCTCCGACCTGCACATCGTGCCGCAGTTCGGCAAGCCGGCCTTCGCCTACTCGGGCGCGCAGACCAAGATGCTGCCCTTCATCGCGCAGGCGTCGCTGTGGGACGTCTCCGACAGCCGGGCCCCCGGGGCGTACTTCCGCCAGCCGGGCCGCTTCGCCCCGTACAACCTGTTCGCCAACACCAAGCAGCTCCTGGCCAAGGCGCCCAAGGCGAGCAAGGCCAAGGACATCGGATTCACCTTCGGCGACGCCCCGGCCGAGGGCGGCGTGGACAAGTCGTCGTACACGGTCCGCTGGCCCGGCGCGCGCTTCACCTTCGCCTGGTCGGAGGAGAAGAAGCAGTGGCTGATCTGGCAGGACGGCAAGAAGGACATGGCGGCCGAGGGCGGCCAGCTCGGCGCGCCCACGGTGGTGGTGCAGTACACCAAGACCGAGCGCTCCGAGTTCCACGACAAGAACCAGAGCTACACGCCGCTCGTCCACTCCGTCGGCAAGGGCTCGGCGATCGTGCTGCGCGACGGCAAGGCGTACAAGGCGCGGTGGGAGCGGAAGTCCGAGGAGGAGGGCACGACATTCACGACCGAGAGCGGCGAGCCGATGAACTTCTCCCCGGGTCAGGTGTGGGTCGCGCTGGCGAGCCGCAAGCCCGTCACTCCGTGACGTACAAATATCCCGAAATATCGTGACATTGTGGTGTGTCGGGGGCGGGCCCCTTCAGGACCTACCATGGGTTTGATAACTGACTGTAGGCGCAGAAGAGGCAGCCGGCCCCGACCCCCGGCGACGGGACGACGGGCGCGGCACACCCGACCAGAGAGTTCGTGAGGAAGACCGTGTCCAGCAGCACGCCCGAAGCCCCGTCCACCCCCGGGCCGGCCACCGGCCCCGTCACCGGAACGGCCCGCGTCAAGCGCGGCATGGCCGAGATGCTCAAGGGCGGCGTCATCATGGACGTCGTCACCCCCGAGCAGGCGAAGATCGCCGAGGACGCCGGGGCGGTCGCCGTGATGGCCCTGGAGCGCGTGCCCGCCGACATCCGCGCGCAGGGCGGCGTCTCCCGGATGAGCGACCCCGACATGATCGACGGCATCATCTCCGCGGTGTCGATCCCGGTGATGGCCAAGGCCCGCATCGGGCACTTCGTCGAGGCCCAGCTGCTCCAGTCGCTGGGCGTGGACTACGTCGACGAGTCCGAGGTGCTCACCCCGGCCGACTACGCCAACCACATCGACAAGTGGCAGTTCACCGTGCCCTTCGTGTGCGGGGCGACCAACCTCGGCGAGGCGATGCGCCGCATCACCGAGGGCGCGGCCATGATCCGCTCCAAGGGCGAGGCCGGCACCGGTGACGTCTCCAACGCCGTCACCCACATGCGGACGATCCGCGGCGAGATCAAGCGCCTCACCTCGCTGCCCGAGGACGAGCTGTACGTCGCCGCCAAGGAGCTCCAGGCGCCGTACGAGCTGGTCGCCGAGGTGGCCCGCACCGGCAAGCTGCCGGTCGTGCTGTTCACCGCGGGCGGCATCGCCACCCCGGCCGACGCCGCGATGATGATGCAGCTCGGCGCCGAGGGCGTGTTCGTCGGCTCCGGCATCTTCAAGTCGGGCGACCCGGCCAAGCGCGCCGCCGCCATCGTCAAGGCCACGACGTTCTACGACGACCCCGACGTCGTCGCCAAGGTCTCGCGCGGCCTGGGCGAGGCCATGGTCGGCATCAACGTCGACGAGATCCCGCAGCCGCACCGCCTGGCCGAGCGCGGCTGGTGACCCGTTCGGAGGCCGCTGCCGTTCGGTGAACGGGTGGCCGGACGCGACGCGTCGATCATCATCGGCGCGTCGCAGCAGGTCGCACCGCCGTCATAAGGCATGATCCTGCACGGCGGGCGCCGGCCTCCATGAGGGAAAGTTCCGAAAAGGCGATATCCACGAAGGATGTCGCCTTTTTCGTGTTGTGTGGCGTTCACCGGGGCGTCACGGTGCTCAGTCAGGCTACGGGACGTCCTCCACCCTTGATCGTCCCAGGAGCCACGCATGTCCCAGCTCAACCGGCGGCACTTCCTCGTCACCGGGTTAGCGGCCGGAGCCGCCGCGGCGCTCCCCGCCGGAGCCGCGCACGCCGATCCCACCCCTGGCCCCACCTCCGGCCCCGCCGCCGAGACCGCCCGGTCGCTGGCCTCGCGGGGCCTGCGGACCGACCCGTTCACCCTGGGCGTCGCCTCGGGCGACCCCGATCACTCCGGCTTCGTGCTGTGGACCCGCCTGGCCCAGGAGCCGCTGGCCGAGGACGGTCTCGGCGGCATGCCGCAGCGGCCGTTCACCGTGCAGTGGCAGGTCTACGCCGACGAGAAGGGCCGCCGCGTCGTGCGCACCGGCGTCGCCGTCGCCGCGCCCGAGTGGGGACACAGCGTCCACGTCGAGGTGGACGACCTGAGCTCCGACCGCGACTACTGGTACCGCTTCCGCGTCGGCCCGTACGTCTCGCCGGTCGGCCGCGCGCGCACCGCGCCCCACCCGCTGGCGTACGGCGTGCCGCTCACCATGGCGTTCGTCTCGTGCGCCCAGTACGAGCACGGCCTGTTCACCTCGTACCTGCGCCTGGCCGAGGAGCGCCCCGACCTGGTGCTGCACCTGGGCGACTACCAGTACGAGTACGCCCGCGACACCTACACCATCCCCGGCGGCAACGTCCGCGACCACGAGGGCCCGGAGACCGAGACCCTGGCCGGCTACCGCCAGCGCCACGCCCAGTACAAGGCCGACCCCGACCTCCAGGCCGCGCACGCCGCCGCGCCGTGGCTGGTCGTGTGGGACGACCACGAGCTGGACAACAACTGGGCCGACGAGGTCCCCGAGAAGCCCGAGGTGCCGCAGCCGAACTTCCTCGCCCGCCGCGAGGCCGCCTTCCGCGCCTACTACGAGAACATGCCGCTGCGCCGCACCTCGATCCCGCGCGGCATCGACATGCAGCTCTACCGGCGGATCCGCTGGGGCCGCATGGCCACGTTCCACATGCTCGACACCCGCCAGTACCGCGACGACCAGGGCTGCGGCGACGGCTACCGCGACTGCCCCGAGGCCGTCGACCCCAACCGGTCGATCACCGGCTCCGCGCAGGAGGCGTGGCTGATCGACGGCTTCCACAAGTCCCGCGCCCAGTGGGACATCATCGGCCAGCAGGTGTTCTTCGCCCAGCGCGACAACAACGCCGGCCCCGCCAAGATCACCAGCCAGGACGCGTGGGACGGCTACGTCGCCTCCCGCCGCCGCATCACCCAGGGCTGGGTCGACGCCGGCGTGCGCAACGCGGTCGTCCTGACCGGCGACGTGCACGCCCACTGGGCCAGCGACCTCAAGCTCGACTACGACGACCCGACCGGACCCTCGGTCGGCTCCGAGCTGGTCACCACCTCGATCACCACCGGCGGCGACGGCGCCGACTCCGACCCCGCCTCGCAGCCGTTCCTCAAGATCAACCCGCACCTGAAGTTCTACAACAACCAGCGCGGCTACGTCCTGACGAGGATCGAGCGGGACGCCCTCACCGCCGACTTCAAGGTCGTGCCGCAGGTCCGCCAGCCCGGCGCCGAGGTCCACACCAAGGCCACGTTCGTGGTCGAGGACCGGGTGCCCGGCGTCCAGCAGACCTACCTGCGGCCGCTCGACCCGGCGGCGCGCACCCTCGGCGCCCCGTCGATCGAGGAGACGGTCCGCCTGGAGACCGAACGCCCCTGACCCCGTGCCCCCCGAGGAGCGGCGGCGCGCCCCCCCCGGGGGGGGGCGGCCGGGGGGGGGGGGGGGGCGGGGGTTATTGACTGGTGTTTTGTTTTGGTGATGGTTTTTG